>DASQXU010000509.1:0-5797 GCA_035639555.1 Thermoleophilaceae bacterium | reverse complement strand
GGAGGGGATCACCCCGGCCCGGGCCTCGGCCGCGGCCAGGGCGGCCTCGGCGTCGAGCATGGCCTGCACCCAGGCCCGCCCCGACACTGCGTTCCGGACCGCGTCGGGCACGAAGATCGGCGTGAACAGGTCGCTAGACGTCAAAGAACACGGTCTCGTCGTCGCCTTGGAGGTGGATGTCGAAGCGAAGGGCGCCGTCCTCCGGCACCGCGACGAGGGTGTGGCGGCGCTCCGCCTCGACGAGCGAGAGCACCGGGTCGGCCTCGTTGGCAGCGGTCTCGTCCGGGAAGTAGATCCGGGTCGCGAGGCGCTTGAGCACGCCCCGCGCGAACACCGACACCTCGATGTGCGGGGCCTGCAGCCCGCCGCCGGGCGCGGGGACCGGGCCGGGCTTGACGGTCAGGAAGCCGTAGCGCCCGTCTGAGTCGGTCTCGCAGCGGCCGAAGCCGCGGAAGCCCTCCTCGAGGGGAAGTTCGGTCCGTGGGTCCTCGGGATGGTCGTAGCGGCCGGCCCGGTTGGCCTGCCAGACCTCGATCAAGGCGTCGTCGACCGTCTCGCCGGCGCCGTCGACCACCGTGCCGACGATGCGGATCGCGTCGGGGTGGTCGGGGGGAACAAGCTCCGGGCCGCCCTCGTCGGACGGCAGCCCGATGTGGAAGTAGGGGCCGACGGTCTGCGAGGGGGTGGGGAGCGTCATTTCTCGACCGGGGTGGCCTCGCGGCCGCGGAGCACGATGTCGAACTCGTAGGCAAGCGCCCACTCGGGCACCGTCTGCTCGAGATCGAAGCGGCAGATCATGCGCTCCCGGTCCCTGCGGCCCCGCACCGAGTGGAAGATCGGGTCCTGGAAGTGCAACGGGTCGCCCGGGAAGTACATCTGGGTCACCAGCCGGGTGGCGAACGCGGGGCCGAACAGGGAGAAGTGGATGTGGGTGGCCCGCCAGGCGTTCGGGTGGTTGCGCCACGGGTAGGCGCCCGGCTTGATGGTGATGAACCGGTACCGGCCCTCGGAGTCGGTCAGGCAGCGGCCGGCGCCCGAGAAGTTGGGGTCGAGCGGCGCGGGGTGGACGTCGACGGGGTGCGTGTAGCGGCCCGCGGCGTTGCACTGCCAGATCTCGATCAGCGTGTTCCGGACCGGCCGGCCGTCGCCGTCGAGCACCCGCCCGTGCAGGATGATCCGCTCCCCGAGCGGCTCGCCCTCGTGCTGGCGGGTCAGGTCGTGGTCGAGCTCGCCCACCCTCTCGTGGCCGTACACCGGGCCGGTGACCTCGGAGAGGGTGTGCGGGAGGAGGACCAGGGGCCGCTTGGGCGCCCGGGTCCGGGTGGCGACGTAGTCGGGGTGGAGGTAGGGGGGATCGGCGCTCTCGCGCCGGTAGGGGACCACCAGCCCCGAGCTCGTCACCTCATGGGCCACCGTCGGCCTCCACCACCATCGCGATTCCCTGGCCCACTCCGATGCACAGCGTGCCGAGCCCATAGCCGCCCCCGCGGCGCCGGAGCTCGTGGACCAGCGTGGTGAGCACGCGCGCCCCCGAGCAGCCGATCGGGTGCCCGAGCGCCACCGCCCCGCCGTTCACGTTCACGAGCTCGGGGTCGAGCTCGTGCCACTGGGAGAGGCAGGCGAGGGCCTGGGCCGCGAAGGCCTCGTTCAGCTCGACCGCGCGGAGGTCTCCAAACCCGATCCCGGCACGCTCGAGCGCGCGGTTAGCGGCCTCGACCGGGGCGATCCCGTACACGGGCGGGTCGACGGCGTGGAGGCCGCGCGAGACGATCCGGGCCAGGGGCCGGGCGCCCATCGCCCGCACGCCGTCCTCGTTCGCGAGCAGCAGCGCGGCCGCGCCGTCGTTCAGCGGCGACGAGTTGCCCGCGGTCACGCTTCCGTCCTCGCGGAACGCCGGCTTGAGCTTGGCCAGCTTCTCGACCGAGGTATCGGGCCGGATCGGCTCGTCGCGCTCGAGCTCGACCCCGGGCACCTCCACGGTCTCCTCGGCGTAGTCGCCGCGCTCCCAGGCCGCGGCCGCCCGGTGGTGCGACTTCACCGCGAACTGGTCCTGGGCGGCGCGCGAGATCTCGTAGCGCTCGGCCAGGATCTCGGCGCCATCGCCGAGCGACACCGTCCACTCCTTCGGCATCGCCGGGTTGACGAGCCGCCAGCCGAGCGTGGTCGAGACCAGCGTCGCGTCCGTGCGCGGGTAGGGCCGCTCGGGCTTCATCACGACCCACGGCGCCCGGCTCATCGACTCGACCCCACCTGAGATGCAGATCGATGCATCGCCCACCGCGATCGCCCGGTTGGCCTCGATCGTCGCCTCCATCCCCGAGCCGCACAGGCGGTTGACCGTCGCCCCCGGCACGCTCGTGGGGAGCCGGGCGAGCAGCGCGGCCATGCGGGCCACGTCGCGGTTGTCCTCGCCCGCCCCGTTGGCGTTGCCGAAGTAGACGTCGTCGATCCGCTCCGGGTCGAGGCCCGGATTGCGCTCGAGCAGCGCCCCTACCACCCGCGCCGCCAGGTCGTCGGGCCGCACCCCGGCGAGGGCCCCGCCGTAGCGCCCGGTGGGGGTGCGGACGGCGTCGACGATGTAGGTCTCAGCCACCGTTCACCATCCGAAGCACGTCGCGAAGGTAGAGCAGGTGGTCCTTCATCGCCCGCTCGGCGCGGGCCGGGTCGCCCTTCTCCACCGCCGCGAGCAGGGCCTGGTGCTGCTCGACCACCGCGGAGTGGACGATCGCCTCCCTCAGGACGTCGGACAGCGAGGGCTGGACGACCTCGAACACCCAGCCGGTCAGGGCCTCGAGCATTCGGTTGTCGGCGGCCCCGGCAACGATCCGGTGGATCTCGGCGTCGGCGGCGGCCAGGGCGCCGTGGTCGTCGGGCGGGGCGGCGGCCTCGGCCTGCACGACCTCCCGGAGCCGCTCCACCGTGGCGCCGTCGGCCTTGTAGGCGGCGCGCCCGGCCAGCGGCACCTCGACCAGCAGGCGGGCGTCGAGCAGCTCGTCGAGCGACACCGAGCCGGTCTCGAGCATCATCGCGATCGCGTCGCTCAGGCTGCGGCTCATGCCCTGAGCCGCGGTATGGGCCACGAAGATGCCGCCGCCCGGCCCCTTGGTGGCCCGGATGAGGTTGCCGCTGGCCAGGAGCTTCAGGCCCTCCCGGAGGGTGGGGCGGCTGACCCCGAAGTCGGCGGCGAGGTCCTCCTCGCGGCCGAGGAAGTCACCGGGGGTGAGCCCCTCGCGCTCGATGTAGTGCTGGATCTGCACCGCCACCTGCTCGCTGGCCCCACGTATGCCGTGGGCGTCGATCCGCGCCGCCGTGCGGGAGCGTCTCGGCCGCGTGCTCACGAGCCCGGCCACCTCGCCGAGCGGGCGTCCACCACCCGCCTGGCCTTTCCGTCCATCCGGGGCAGGGTGCCGTGGGTCACCGGCACCACGCGCACCCGCAGCCCGAGCTGCTGGCGCATCGTCTCCTGTAGCCGCCGGGCCGCGCCGCCGTCGGGGAGCTCGACCTCGAGCTTGATCTCGTCCATGCCCCCCGGCTCGGTGTAGAACGTGATGCGAAACTCGCCCGAGCCGCTCACCCCGCGAACCGCCTCCTCGATCGCCGACGGATAGACGTTCATCCCCCGGATGACCACCATGTCGTCGGTCCGCCCGACGATCCCGCCCGGCAGCCAGCGATCCTCGTGGCCGGCCGGGCAGCGGTCCTCGGCGTTCACCACCACGTCGCCGGTGCGGTAGCGGAGCACCGGGAAGCCGGTACGCCGCAGCGGGGTCACTACGAGCTCGCCCCGCTCGCCGGGGAGCGTGGGCCGCAGCTCGGAGTCGAGGATCTCGCAGGCGAAGTCCCGCTCGTACAGGTGCAGGCCGCCGCCCTCCGGGCACGGGTACCCGAACGGCCCGGCCTCGGTGAGCCCTGCGTGGTCGAAGCAGCGCGCGCCGAACCCCTCTTCAATCCGGGAGCGCACGGCGGGCAGGGAGGCGCCGGGCTCCCCCGTGCAGATCACCTGCCGGACCGACTCGAGCGCGCCCTCGAGCCGCTCCTCGAGTGCCACCTCGATCAGCCGCAGGGCGTAGGTGGGGGTGCACATGACGGCCGTGGCGCGCACGTCGGCAATCGTCTGCAGCCGCTGCACCGAGGTCATGCCACCGAGGGGGACCCCCATCGCCCCGAGCTCCTGCAGCCCCTCCCGGGCGGCCCAGAACTGCACATGGGGACCGAACGAGAAGGCCAGCGCCACCCGGTCGCCCGGCTCGACGCCGGCCACCGAGAGCATGTCGGCGAACAGCTCCCGCCACCAGGCCCAGTCCTCGGCGGTGTCGAGCACCCGCAGCGGCCGCCCCGTGGTGCCGCTGGTCTGATGGAGCTGCGTGTAGCGCCGAAGCGGATAGGTCAGGTTGGTGCCGAAGGGCGGGTGGTTCGCCTGGTCCTCGATCAGCTCCCTCTTGGTGAGCGGCGGCACCTCGTCCAGGGTCGGCTCCTCGGGCAGCCCCGAGAGCCGCGCCCGCTGGAACGGGTTGCGCTCGCGGACGAGCTCGAGGAGCTCCTTGACCCGTTCGTCCTGGACCAGCGCGGGCGCCATCGCTCAGCCGGCCGAGCCCGTCGGGGCGGCCTCCGGCGCCTTCTCCTCCTGCTTGCGCTTGATCAGCCGCCACACGTGGCCGCGGAGGTGGGCGAACTCGGGAAGCTCCTTGGTCTCCACCTGGTCGCGCGGCTCGGGGAGGTCGACCTCGAGCACCTCCTGCACGGTGGTCGGGGACGGCGTGAGGACGGCGATTCGGTCGCTGAGGTAGACCGACTCGTCGATGTCGTGGGTCACGAAGACGACCGTCACCCCGTACTCGCGACGCACCTCGAGGATCAGGTCCTCGAGGTCGGCCCGGGTCTGCGCGTCCACCGAGGCGAACGGCTCGTCCATCAGCATGATCTCGGGCTGGTAGGCGAGCGCTCTGGCGATCGCCACCCGCTGCTGCATGCCGCCCGAGAGCTCCCACGGGTAGCGGTCGAGGAAGCGGCGCAGGTCGACCGACTGGACCGCGTGCTCCACGAGCTCCCGTGCCTTCTGCTTCTCGAGGCGCTTGCGCCGCAGCGGGAAGGCCACGTTCTGGCGCACGGTCATCCACGGGAACAGCGAGCGGCTGTACTCCTGGAACACCAGCGCCATGCGCTCGGGCGGCCCGTCGACCCGCTGGTCGTGCAGCAGCACCTCGCCGCCGGTGGGCGCGAGCAGGCCGGCCATGCACTTGAGCAGCGTGGTCTTGCCGCAGCCCGAAGGGCCGACGATGCAGACGAACTCGTTCTCGGAGACCTCGAGGTCGACGTCGCCGATCGCCTGGACCGCGTCGTCCCCCTCGCCGTAGGTCTTTGCCAGGTGACTCACTCGCAGCATCGAAGCCCTCCTCTATCCCAGCGCGCTCGCCCGGGCGCCCCGGTGCCAGCGAAGCACGCGGCGCTCGATCAGGATGAAGCCGGCGTTGAAGACGTAGCCGAGGATCCCGAGCAGGAAGATCCCCGACCACATCTCCGGTATCGCGAACGTGCGCTGGGACTGGAGCACGAAGTAGCCGATGCCGTTGGTCGAGGCCACCATCTCCGAGATCACCATCAGGATCAGGGCCAGCGACAGGCTGATCCGCATTCCGGCGAAGATCTGGGGGCTCGCGGCCGGCAGCATCACCCGCCACAGCCGGTCGCCGCCGCCGATGCCGTAGACCCGGGTCGTCTCTCTTAGCGTGGGGTCGACCCCGGTCACGCCATCGATCGTGTTCAGCAGCACCGGGAAAAGGCAGACCAGGGCGATGAT
>DASQXU010000508.1:0-4977 GCA_035639555.1 Thermoleophilaceae bacterium | reverse complement strand
GCCCCCATGTAGGCGAACTGGACCAGATGCTCGGGCCGGACCTCGACGTTGGCGCCGGCGTCGAGCAGCAGCGTGGGGCCGCCTGGGATAGGGAGCAGGACCGCGAGAGCCGGCCGGTGGACGGCCCGCAGGCGCTTGATGGTCAGGAGCGAGGCGGCGAGCACCCCGCCGGTCGCCCCGGCCGAGACCAGCGCGTCGGCCCGACCCTCGGCCACGGCCCGCGCCGCCTGGACGATCGACGCTTCCGGCTTGGAGCGGACCGCCCGGGTCGGCTCCTCCTGGCCGCCGATCGAGAGCGGGGCGTCGACTACCTCAGCGAGCTCCCCCGCCCCAGTCAGCTCCGAAGCCGGACCGAACACCAGGGCCGGGACTCCAGCCCGCCGGACTCCCTCGGCGACGGCGGCGGGGCCGCGGTCCGCCCCGTTCGCGTCGACCGCGATCACCGCGAGGGCCTACGACTCTTCGTCGGCCGACTCGGTCACGACGACCTGCCGGCCGGCGTAGGTGCCGCACACCGGGCACACCCGATGGGGCAGCTTGGCCGCGTGGCAGCGCGGGCAGGTGCTCAGCGCCGGCGGGTCGATGCGGTGCTGGGAGCGCCGTTTGTGGGTTCGCGAGTGCGACTGCCTCTGCTTCGGGACGGCCATGAGAAGCGAGGAAGCCTACTCGAACGTGATCTCCCGCAGAGCGGCCCAGCGGGGATCGGGCGCCGACTCGTGCCCGTGATCGGGCGCGGCGGTGTTGAGGTTCTCGCCGCACACCGGGCACAGACCACGGCACTCCTCGTGGCAAACGATCTGCGGGGGGAGGGCGAGGGCCAGGGCGTCGCGGGTCCAGCTTCGGAGGTCGAGGTCCTGGCCGTCGACGTACGGCGAGGACAGCTCCGCCCCGCCACCCGGCTGGTCGACCTCTCGGGCGTCGATCCGGAGAGTGTGCGAGGCCTCCTCGAGGCAGCGCATGCAGGGCCCCTCGAGCCGCGCCTCGTAGCGAAGCCGCAGCGAGTATCCGGACGTGGTGTGGGAGACGTCGAGGAGGGTCTCGACCGCACCGCCGTCGGCCGCATAGCGCTGGCGGCCGTACTCGAGCGGATCCACCTTCACGTTGAGACCGAGCCGGCGACCCTCACCCGAGCTGAGCGAGAGCCGGGAAAGGTCCAGGGTGTCGGTTGAAGTAGCCACGACCCGAGGGTAGCGGCCGCTCGGGGGGGCGGCGCGGCGCCGCCGGGGCCGCCGGGGGGCGGATTCCCGCCGTTTGGCGCTTTAGCGGGAATATGCACCGCTACCGCGCCAAGATCCACCCCGACCGGCTAATCGACGCGCTCGCGGCGCGGCAGCACGGCGTGGTTGGTCGCGGCCAGTTGCTCGAGGCGGGGCTCAGCCCGGAGCAGGTGAGACACCGGGCGCGGACGGGTCGCCTGCATCGCCTGTACCGCGGGGTCTATGCCGTCGGCCACGGGACTCTCGACGCGCGCGGCCGCTGGATGCGGCCGTGCTCGCCTGCGGCGACGGCGCCGTCCTGAGCCACCGAAGCGCGGCGGCGCTGTGGGGCATCCGCTCCACGAGAGCGGAGCGCGTTGAGGTGGCCGTGCCGTCGCTAGCCGGCCGGCGGCGGCGCGCGCGGCTACTGGTGCGCCGCCTCTCGCATCTTCCGGCGTCGGAGGTAACCCGCCATGACCGGATCCCCGTGACCACCCCGGCGCGGACCGTCCTCGACCTCGCCGCCGTCCTGGCTCGCCCCGAGCTAGAGCGCGTCGTCGACGAGTCCGAGCGTCTCGGGCTGTTCGCTCTGCGCGCCGTCGAGGCCGTGCTCGCGCGTAGCTCCGGTCGTCCGGGCGCGCGATCGCTCGCCGAGGTGCTCGCCCACTCGCGCGAGCCGCAGCTCACCCGCAGCGAGCTCGAGCGGCGCTTCCTCGACCTATGCGAAGACCACGGGCTGCCGCCCCCGGCGGTGAACGCGATCGTCGCCGACTGCGAGGTCGACTTCCACTGGCCCGAGGCCGGCCCGATCGTCGAGACCGATGGTCGCGAGAGCCACGGAACCCGCGGCGTTCGCGCGCGACCGGGCCCGCGACGCCGGGCTGACGGCCCGCGGCTGCCGCGTCGTCCGGTTCACGTACCGGCAGGTCGTACGCGAACCGGAGCGCGCGAGCGGGTTGCTCGGCGAGCTGCTCGCTCAGCCGGACGGGCGCTCGATCAGCTCGATGCGGTAGCCGTCCGGGTCGCGCACGAAGCAGATGCGCGGGCCCTCGGTGCGTCCACCCGGCCGGTAGGGCGGCTTCTCGGGCTCGATGCCATCGCTGGCGAGCCGCTCAAGGGTTCCCTCGAGATCCTCGACCCTCAGCGCGATGTGGTTGTAGCCGGTCCCGAGGTCGTACGAATCGACGCCGTGGTTGTAGGTCAGCTCGAGGCGGGGGTCGTCGCCCCGGAGGCCCATGAAGACGTTGGTCGCCTCGTCGCCGATCGGCATTCGCCGGCGCTCCTCGAACCCGAGCTTCTCGTAGAAGGCGACCGAGCGGTCGATGTCGCCGATCCGGTAGCAGGTGTGGAGGTACTCGGGCACCGACTGCAGGCTACCGAGCGCGGGGCGCAGAAGCCAGATATGAGAGCCGTCTTGGCCGCAGGGCGAGTCCGTCAGGCAGAGGCGACCGCCGTCGCCACCCCCTTGGCGTTGTCCAGCGCGATGACGGCGGCCAGTGCAGCGTCCTAGGGCGACCTCGGCACAGCGCTCCGGACCGGAAGTTCTGCGACAACCGCTGGTAGCCGCGGTGGCCCCATGGCTTGGCGGTCGGGCGCGTCGATCGCAATGACGGCGCGCCCCCGCGCCAATGCGACGAGATCGTCCATTTGCGACGGCGTCGTGACGGCCGCCGCGCCCACGCGGCGGGCAGCAATCAGGCCGACGGCGTGTATTGCGTGCGCCCCGACGTCGATTCCGACGAAGCGCGGGCAGCCGCTAGCCGACCTCGGCCTCCTCGCGTCCCTGTAGCCGGTCGCGCCCCCGCTGCACGGCCGCGATGAACTTGGTGAGGTTGACCTCGAGCGTGTTGAGGATGTCGTCGGCGTAGTCCTCGGCCCCAAGACGGATCTCCCGCTCGCGGGCCCGCGCGTCCTCGACGATGTCCTCGGCTTGGCGCTCGGCGTGCTTGACGACCTCTTCGTCGGAGATCAGCCGGGTCTGCTCGTCGCGGGCCTCCTTGACGATCCGCTCGGCCTCGCGCTTGGCCTCGGCCAGCATCTCCTGACGCTCCTTGACGATCCACCGCGCCTGCTTGATCTCCTCGGGGATCGTGGCCCGCATCTGGTCGAGGATGTCGTAGATCTCCTCCTTGTCGATGCGCACCTGGTCGGTGAGCGGCACCGGCTTGGCGTTGTGGATTGTGTCGTCGAGCTTGTCGATCAGGACGAGGACGTCCATTTAGCGATTACCTCCGAGGGGTGAGGACGCCCCAATTATTCATCCGGTCGTCAAATGCCGTCCCGCGGCGCGTCACGGCGGACTTCTTCACCGCCCTAGCTCTTCCTGCAAGCGCCGGGCTACGGGGTCGGGCACGAGGCCGTTGATGTCGCCGCCAAACATCGCGAGCTCCTTGATCCCGCTCGAGCTGAGGAAGCTGAACTGCGGCGCGGACATGAGGTAGATGCTCTCGATGTCAGGGGCCATCTTGCGGTTGAGCTGGTTCATCTCGAACTCGTACTCGAAGTCCGAGATCGCCCGCAGCCCCTTCACGATCGCCGTGGCCCCGTGCTCGCGGGCGAAATCGACGAGCAGCGTATCAAAGGATTTCACCTGCACATTGCCGAGTTCTGCCAGCTCGTCGGCGATGAACCGCACCCTCTCGGAGGCGTCGAAGAGGGTCGTCCGCTTGCGCACCGGCTGATCGACCACGCCCACGATCACGTGCTCGAACACGCCGGCGGTGCGCCGGATGATGTCGAGGTGGCCCAGGGTGACGGGGTCGTACGAGCCCGGGCAGACGGCCGTCCCCCCGTTCCTAGCGGGCATGGTGGAGCGCGATGCGCGTGTCCCCGTAGGCCCGCTCTCGCTCGAGAGGAAGCGCGAGGTCGAGCGGCGTGCGCTTGTCGGATTCGGTCACGACGAGGGCGTCCTTCGAGAGGAGGGCCGGAAGCCGCTCGGAGAGCGGACCGGCCACGCGGCCCGCGGAACTATACGGGGGGTCGACGAAGACGAGGTCGAAGGGCGCGGCGCGGTGGGCGCCGGCCGAGGTGAGGAAGGCGACGGCGTCCGCTCGCCTGACCGTCCCCTCGAGCCCGAGCGCCTCCAGGTTGCGGTGGATCGCCGCGACCGCGCGCGGGTCGCGATCGACGAACACCGCGGCAGCGGCCCCACGCGAGAGGGCCTCGATCCCGAGCGCGCCCGACCCCGCGAACAGGTCGAGCACCCGGAGGCCCTCGACCGAGCCGAGCATCGAGAACAGCGCCTCGCGCACGCGGTCCGCGGTGGGCCGGGTCCGGCGGCCGCGCGGCGCCCCTAGCCGGCGCCCGCGCAGGGCGCCGGCGACCACCCTCACTCGAGCTCGGTGCGCACCGGCGGCGGCTCGAGGAGCGTCTGCAGCACCGTGCAGTAGCGCTCGGTCTTCTCCTTGAGCGACTCGAGCTCCGACGGCGCGGCGTCCGGAGCGTCGATCTCGAACCGCAACCGGATGTCCTCGAAGCCCACCTTCGCCTCCGGCGAGACGCCGAGCGTGCCGCGCAGGTCGAGGTCGCCCTCGGCGACGACCTCGATGCTCCGGGCGTCGATCCCCATGGAGGCGGCGACCATCTGGCAGGTGAGCTGGGCGCAGGCGGCGAGCGCCCCGAGGAGCAGGTCGCCGGAGCAGGCGCCGGTTCCCGGGCCACCCACTCCGGGGTGGGCCTCGGCCTCCTGGATCAGCCGACCGACGTCGACCGAGCAGGCCACGGGCTCTCCGCCCGGAGCGCCGCGGGCGCTCAGCGTGATCCTGGAGGAGCCCGGGTCCTC
>DASQXU010000507.1:0-2091 GCA_035639555.1 Thermoleophilaceae bacterium | reverse complement strand
TAGTGCGCGCTCACGTACGCGAGCGCGATCGGCACGAGGCTGTGGACGAACGTGCCAGCTAGCCGGTCGGCGCTGAACCCCCCGCCGACGCTGCGCGCTCCCACGATGCCGAGCCGATAGAAGCCGAAGACCAGGGCGACGCACGCGATCAGCCCGACAGCGAACGCCGCCCCGAGGGCATCGCTCGGAGCCAGGCCGAGTGAGCCGAACCACTTCGAGAGGTGGGGTGCGATCTCGGTCCACAACGGGGACTCGCCGAGACCGTCGAAGCTGGTGCTCCCGATCATCACCGCTAGCAGCGCCACCGTCCCGGGCGACGGCTCGAGCGAGGCCAGCCCGGACAGCGGGCGGCGCAGGCCGACCTCGGCCCCGCGGCGGTCGAACACCGACAGCCGGGAGAACAGGTTGAAGTAGACCGAGAACGCCTCGCCGCGCTCGATCCACGTCTCGACCCCGAACAGCGCCATGGCGACGAACGTGAGGGCCGAGTACACGAGCGCGGCCTCGACCACGGTGTCCGGCCGGGTGCCGTTCGACGGGGAGACGACCAGCTCGAGCACGCAGAAGGCGAAGATCGCGACCACCGCGGGCCAGCGGCCGAGCCAGTTCGGGTAGTCCAGGGGCGCCGGCAGCGGCCCCCGCGCCCCGCGCTGAGCCCCCCAGGCGACCGCTCGCCCCGCGGCGCGCCAGGGGTTGAACGCCCGGAACACGTCGCCGAGCACGACGCTCACCGGCACGAGCCCTACCCAGAAGACGATGTAGATGAAGACGGTGGCGAAGTTCTGCGTCGGCGTCTGCGAGCCCTTGAGCCCGCTGTAGATCGTCAGCCCGAGCAGGAACAGCCCGATGGCGCCGGCCGCGAGCTCGACCGGCCGCGACGCGGGGATGCGGCCGAGGCCGCGCGGGAGCGGGCGCCAGGCCCCGTCCTGGAGACGCGGCTCCGGCCACAGGACGGCCAGCCCGACGAAGGAGACGATCAGGACGACGGCGGCCGCCCACCCGAACAGCCACTCCGGGATCGGGAGGTCCGAGCGGACGACGAAGCCGTGGGCGCTAGCGGCGCCCGGCGTGATCGCGCCCGCCACGAGCAGCGCGAGCAGCGCGGCCGCGGTGCGCCGCACTCTCACGGCTCCACCGCCAGGCTGGCGATCTGCTTGTCGGTCGCGTGGGTCTCGATGTCGAAGACGCCGGCGATGCGAGCGACGAAGTCGAATCGCGCCGGATGGCCGGGAGAGGCGCGGCGCTCGAGGTTGTACCCATGGACGTGAACGACCTCCGAGGCGTTCGACGCCACGGTGATCCGCACCGAGCTGCCCTTGTGGGCGGCGATCCGGCGAGCGCCGCCGACCGGCACATGATCTCGCAGGCTGATCAGCGCGGACACCGGCTTGTCCGAGCTGCTCGAGCCACCGCCCGGCCTGATGATCACGAATGCGACCACGACCGCGACCACGGCGCCCGCGACGAGCGCTAGGCGCTGGTTCCTGGACACTGCTCCTCCGTCGTCGGCACGCGGGCGGACGCCCGCGCGCGGTTTCAGGCCCGCATGGGTCGGACCAGGCCGGTCAGGACGGAAGGGGCGGCGCGCGCCCGGCGAGATGACGCGCCAGCACCGACGTCCGCGCGCAGGCCAACCGACGGCGCGGGCGCATCGCCCGCCCGGGGGCGCGCGGGAGCGACCGGCCGGCGTGGCCGGCCGCGGCGGCGATCGCCACGCTCGCCCCGCGAAGCGCGAGCGCTACGAGGCCCCCGAGCGCCAGGGCCAACGGCAGGGCCACCAACCCGCCGTGGGCTAGGAGCGCCTCAGCGCCCGTGGGGTGGCCAGACGCGAGGACACCCTCGGTGAGCTCCTGGGTCCCGTAGATCAGGAGCAGCGTGATGCTCGCCCCGAGCCAGAGCCTCCGCAGGCGCGGCGGGGCGCCCTCGATCGCCCCGGAGCGGCGTGCCCGCGCGAGAAGCGTGAGGAACTGCGCCCCCGCGAGTGCGAGGACGGTCACCACCAGCGGGGTCACGGTCCGGAGGTAGGCATGTCCCTGGTGGGCCAGCGCGGACTCGGAGTGTCCGCCGTAGGCGATCACGTATCGAAGCTCG
>DASQXU010000506.1:0-2381 GCA_035639555.1 Thermoleophilaceae bacterium | reverse complement strand
CCAGGGCAACCGCCCACGGCCTCTGGCGGCCGAACTCCTCGACGTCGCCGAGGATGCCGTCGGCGTCTGATTCCTTCAGGTAGCCGCCGAGCCGCTCTCCGCGCTCGGCGACCTGATCGATCATCTGGGCCGGCTCCTCCTTGCCCTGCCGACGAAGCTGCTCCGCGACCGAGCGTACGTCGCCCGCGTTCGATGCGACCTGGTCGCCGAGTTGCGTGGAGCGCTGGTCGACCTGCTCACGCAGCCGGCTGCGCGCCTGATCCGCGGCGCCCTGTGCCTTCTCTTGGGCGATCTCCTTGGCCTGCTGTGCCTTCTCGGTCGCCTGCTCGGCTCCACCTGGGGAGCCGCCGTCTGGCGTATTTGCCATGCCTCCTACCTTCCTGCGGTCTCTGGAACTCGATTGATCCCGCCTACCCCGGCGGATTGGTTCGAAAAGCGGTCGCTCACAATGCGCCACCGGAAGCGCCGCCGCAACGATCTGCCGACGGTTTCTATCGCTGGCTTTCCCAACCTAGCGGGGGCCGAATGCTTTAGTCGTCCCCGGCCGGACATCGACGCCGAATCCGGTGGCGGAGCGGCAGACCGCGGTTTTCTTCCTCTACTCGCTCGGGTAGGGGCCTCCCTGTTCGCGTACCCCAGCGGTTGGAGGAGACATGACCCGGATGACGGACGCCTACGAATGGCACGGCCGCGACTTGGTCGACCAGCAGGGCGACAAGGTCGGAACGATTGAAGAGCTCTATCTGGACCAGCAGACCGAGCAGCCGGAGTGGGCTGCCGTGCGCACCGGTCTCTTCGGCAAGAAGCTCAGCTTCGTCCCGATCCAGGAGGCCGAGCCCACCGGCGAGCAGGTGCGAGTGCCGTTCGACAAGGAGCAGGTCAAGGACGCCCCGCGGATCGACCCCGACGGCGAGCTCTCACAGCAGGAGGAGGCGACCCTCTACGCGCACTACGGCCTGGCCTACTCGGAGCGTCGCTCTGACACCGGGCTCCCGGAGGGCACCGGCGCCGTCGGCCATGACGTAAGCGGTCCCACGACGGACGACGCAATGACCCGCTCGGAGGAGGAGGTCCGCGTCGGCACGGCCAGGCGGGAGCGCGGCCGCGCGCGCCTGCGGAAGTACGTCGTGACCGAGCACGTCCAGCGGACGGTCCCCGTTCAGCGCGAGGAAGTCCGCGTCGAGCGAGAGCCGATCACCGACGACAACGTCGACCAGGCGCTCTCGGGCCCTGCGATCTCCGAGGAGGAGCACGAGGTCGTGCTGCACGAGGAGGACCCGGTCGTCGAGAAGCGGGTGGTCCCCAAGGAGCGCGTGCGGATGAGCAAGGACACGACCACCGAGGAGGCGCAGGTCTCCGAGGAGGTCCGCAAGGAGCGGATCGAGGCGGACGAGCGATAGCGCTCCCGTCGAGTCCACCGCGACGCGATACGGGCGGTCGTGACATTTCGTCCGCGGGCGGTTCTATCCGTCCTCGGTTTGTCGCTTGGCGTCGCGTTGGCGCTGTGGGTCGTCTACGTGGCGCGGCAGGTGCTGACCTGGGTGCTGGTCTCGGCGTTCCTCGCCCTGCGCTCAACCCCGCCGTCGAGTGGCTGCAGCGCCGCCGGGGTATCCGGCGGCGCGCGGCCGCCGCCGCGGTCATCTACGTCGGCGCGATCGCCGCGCTGGTTGGATTCGCTTTCCTGATCATTCCGCCGGCCGTCGACCAGGTCCGGGGCTTGGCGGACGCCACGCCGCACTACGTGCACGACCTCACGGCGGGACGGGGGCCGCTGGGTTTCCTGCAGCGCGACTACCACGTGGTGGACAGGGTGCGCGATGCCCTGCACGGCGGCGGAACGGCGAAGCTGGCGGGTGGCGCCGGGACGGTTGTCTCGATCACCAAGGGGGTCCTCACCGCGATCGTCGCGGTGGTGACCATCGCCTTCATGACCTTCTTCATGATCGTCGAGGGTCCGACCTGGGCTGACCGCTTCTCGGCCTGCTCGCCACGGAGGCGGAGCCGCGCTGGCGAGCCGTGGGCCGGCGGATCTATCAGGCGGTGAGCGGCTACGTGACGGGCAACCTGCTGATAAGTGCGATAGCCGGCGGCGCGACCGCGCTCGTGCTGTTCATCCTCGGCGTCCCGTACGCGCTAGCCCTCGGCTTGCTCGTCGCAATTCTGGACCTCATCCCGCTGGCCGGCGCGACGGTGGCCGGGGTCATCGTCATCACGATCGGCTTCCTGACGTCTGTGACGGCGGGCGTCGTCGTCGCGGTGTTCTTCGTCCTCTACCAGCAGCTCGAGAACCACCTGCTCCAGCCGCTCGTCTACGGGCGCACCGTGCAGCTCTCGCCGCTGACTGTCCTGATCGACGTGCTCGTCGGCGCCGAGGTCGCCG
Organism: Thermoleophilaceae bacterium; assembly: GCA_035639555.1. Taxonomy (GTDB): domain Bacteria; phylum Actinomycetota; class Thermoleophilia; order Solirubrobacterales; family Thermoleophilaceae; genus DASQXU01. The sequence continues at coordinate 1 of DASQXU010000506.1, read as the reverse complement.
G
>DASQXU010000505.1:0-9196 GCA_035639555.1 Thermoleophilaceae bacterium | reverse complement strand
GGGTCGAACCAGCCGTCAGTGCGAGCTATCAAGCCGCGGCGCTCGAGCTCGGCGGTCGCGGCCGAGACGCGGATCGGGTCGACCTCGATGCGGCGCGCGAGCGCGGCCGCCGGCCCGGGCACACCATCGTGGATTCGGGCCAGGGTCCAGGCCTCCAGCGGCGAGAGGTCGATGCCCGCCTCCTGGGCAAGCTGCTCGTAGAGCCGGCGGCGCATATCGCGCCGGGCGAGCACGCTGAGCGCGCGCTCGACCTCTCCGAAGCTGTCGTCCGCCCGCGGCACGGCGAAATGCTCCTGCGCTCCGGCGGCCTGGACGGTGTCGCGCAGCCGCCGGTCGGGCAGCAACAGCGACAGGACGAAACCGAGCACGGCGACGCCGGCCGCGACCGCGAACACCGCATCGAGCGCAGTTGTAAACGCGTGGACGTAAGCGTGATGGGCAGCGGCTGGCAGGTGGGCGAGCTGGTCCGGGCTGAGCCGGCCCTGCTGCCTACCGGCGGCGGGCACCGCTCCGGCCAGCTCGCTGCTCAGCCTGTTGGAGAAGATGGCCCCGAACGCGGCGGTGCCCACCGCGCCGCCGATCGTCCGAAAGAGCGTGGCGCCCGAGGTGGCCGCGCCGAGGTCGCGGTAGTCGACGGCGTTCTGCACCGCCAGTATGAGGACTTGCATCACGAGCCCAAGGCCCAGGCCGAGCACGAGCAGCCGCAGCGACGCGCTCAGCGTGGACGTGTCCGTGCCCATCCGCGAGAGCAACACGAAGGCGAGCGCGATCAACGCGGTGCCCACTACCGGGAACGGCTTGTAGCGGCCGATGCGACTGATCAGCTGTCCCGAGCCGATCGAGGTGACGAGCACGCCGGCCATCATCGGCGTAAGCCGGAGCCCGGATTGCGTCGGGCTGGCGCCGCTGACGGTTTGGAAGAAGAGCGGCATGAACGTCACGGCGCCGAACAGCGAGAAGCCGACGATCATGCCGGTCGCGCTCGCGGTCGAGAAGACGCGGTTGCGGAACAGCTGCAGTGGCAGCACCGGCTCGGCGGCGCCGCGCTCGACCACCACGAAGAACCCCAGCAGCAGCGGTACCGCGGCGGCGGTGATGAGCAGCGGGACCGAGTCCCAGGCCCATGTGCTGCCGCCGAGGCTCGTGGCGAGCACGATGCAGCTCACGGCGGCGGCGAGCAGACCGGCGCCCAAGTAGTCGATCTGCGGCTCGCCGCGCTCGCCTCGGGCCGGCAGGACAGCCGCGAGCACGGCGAGCGCCACGGCTCCCAGCGGCAGGTTGATGTAGAAGATCCAGCGCCAGGAGACGCTGTCCACGAAGAAGCCACCGAGCAGTGGGCCGGCCACGCTCGCGAAGCCGAACACCCCGCCGAAGATCCCTTGATACTTACCGCGGTCACGCGGCGAGACGACATCTCCAACACCGCCTGCGTCAGCACGATGAGCCCGCCGCCACCGAGCCCCTGGAGTCCACGGAACGCGATCAGCTCGGGCATCGACTGCGCCGCGCCGCATAGCGCCGAGCCGGCCAGGAACAGCAGGATCGCCGCCTGCAGCACCACCTTGCGCCCGTAGAGATCTCCGAGCTTGCCGTACAACGGCGTGGCCGCTGTCTGCGCGAGCAGGTAGGCGCTCACGACCCAGGACAGGTGCGACAGGCCCCCGAGCTCGCCGACGATCGTGGGCAGCGCAGTGGCGACGATCGTCTGATCGAGCGCCGCGAGCAGCATCACGAGCACCAGCCCCCCGAAGATGACCAGCACCCTCGGCTGCGGGTCGCTGCGCGGTCTCGGCTCGGCGATGGCGCTCAAACGAGCCTCCGGAGCCGAGAGTATGCACCGGCGGGAGAGCCCGGCCGCTCAGCGCTGCCGATTCCCGGGTATCGGCGTGGTGGCAAGAGGAGCGCGAGATGGAGACGAGGCAGGGCGGAGACGAACCGGAGCGCGAGGGCGTAAACCTTGGGCCGACCGGCCCCAAGATGAGCCGGCCGCGGACGCCAGCGGCGGCCCGCCAGGGACCCGGCGACGCGGCCGCTTCGAGCCGCACGAGTAGCGGCGCGGCCGAGCGTGCTGACGCCGCATACGACGAGGTCTTCCGTCCCGACGGGCGGCCGCGGCCCGGCTACCGTGAGCTGCTTCGGCAGCTCGAGGCGAGGGAGCTCCGTGAGCTCGGCCGGCGCCTGAAGCGGCGACTGGGGGAGCGCGGGGTGACCTTTGGCGCCGCCGACGACGGCATCTTCGCGCTCGACCCCGTGCCGCGCGTGCTCACCTCCGCGGAGTGGGAGCCGCTGGCCGCGGGCATCACCCAGCGCGTCAGGGCGCTCGAGAGCCTCGCGCGTGACGCCTACGGCGAGCGCGACGCGGTAGCGGCCGGCGTGCTGCCGGCGCGCGTCCTACAGGGCGCGCCGCATCTCGAGCCGGCGATGGTCGGGGCAGCGGTGCGACGCTGGATCGGGGTCGCTGGCTTCGACCTCGTGCGCGGACCCGACGGACGCTTTCGAGTCCTGGAGGACCAGGTGCGGATGCCTTCCGGGCTCGGGTACGCCGTGGCCGCGCGAGAGGAACTGGCGGCGCTGCTGCCGCCGCCCGCCGACCTGCGCCCGGTGTCCCAGGCCTTCGGGCTTCTCGGCGCGGCGCTCCGCGACGCGGCCCCCGACGGGGTGGCCGACCCGAGCGTGGTGGTCCTGGCCGAGGGCCCGGGCGCGGCGGCGTGGTACGAACACGAGCGGCTCGGCCGCGCGCTCGGGGCGCCGGTCGTGACCCTCGACGACCTCGAGCACCGGCGCGGGCGCATCGCCGCGCGCCGCGACCGTCAGCTGCTTCCAGTCGATGTCGTTTACCAGCGCACCGAGGAGGACCGCTTCAGCGACGAGCGCGGGCGGCTGACTGCGCTCGGCGAGGCGCTGCTCGAGCCCTGCCGGGCTGGGCGCCTCGCCTGCGTCAACGCGCCGGGCTCCGGAGTATGCGACGACAAGGTGGTGCACGCTTACGTTCCCGAGCTCATCCGGTTCTACCTCGGCGAGGAGCCGCTGCTCGACTCGGTGCGCTCCTACGACCTGGCCGCCGAGCGGGCGCGCGAGGAGGCGCTCCGTCGCCTCGACGGGCTGGTGATAAAGCCGCGCGGCGAGATGGGGGGCGCCGACGTCGTGATCTGGAGCGACGCCGACGAGCGCCAACGACGGCGGACGCTCGAGCGGCTCAGAAGCGAGCCTGAGCGTGTCATCGCCCAGGAGCGCGTGCTGCTCTCGACTCACCCCACGCTCTGGCAAGGGCGACTCGAGCCGCGCCACGTCGATCTGCGCCCCTATGCGCTCGTCACGAACGACGGCCCCGACGTGCTGCCCGGCGGCCTGACGCGCGTGGCGCTCGAGCCGGGCTCGCTGATCGTGAACAGCGGCCAGGGGGGCGGCGTCAAGGACACCTGGGTGCTCGCGTAGCGTGGCCTTAAGCGCGGTCCGCCGGGGTAAGCCCTGGCTCAGGGGGCGGCGAGCAGCCCGCCCCGCGTCTCGAGCCCGCGCCGCGTCAGCTGCTCGCGCAGGCGCAGGAGCGCGAGATCCTTGGCCTTCGGCTCGAGCATGACGTCGAACGGTAGCCCGCGGCCGGTCTCGCGCAGGAAGTGCTCGAAGGCGATCGGGTCGACCATGTCGGCGCCTGGGGGCGCTGCGTACACTCAATTCACGGCATGGGGCCACGGCCAGGTACCGCTGTCGCCGTAGCGCTGCGTCGCAGCCAGCGCGGGCGCATCGTGCTCTACGCGGCGGCCGTGGCGCTCGTGGCCGGCACCTACTACCTGGCCGGTCGGATCGGCCTCGAGCTCGCCTATCTCCACGGCGCCGTGGCCGCCCTGTGGCCGCCCTCCGGACTGGGACTGGCGGTGCTGTTCCTGTGGGGCATCCGCCTTTGGCCCGGAATCGTGATCGGCGACCTCCTGCTCGGCGACTACTCCACGCCGCTTGGCACCGTGCTCGGCCAGACGGTCGGGAACACGGTGGCGCTGGTGGCGGCGGCCTTGCTGTTGCGCCGCCTGGTCGGCGGGAGGGCGACGCTCGGACGGACCCTCGACGTCTTCTCCCTGGTCGTGTGCGCCGTGGTCGCCGCGCTCGTCAGCGCCGCCTTCGGCCCGACCTCGCTGCGCCTCGGCGACGTGATCCCCGCAGGGGAGTTCTGGCGGGTCTTCCGGACCTGGTCGCTCGGTGACGCGACGGGCGTCCTCGTCGTCGCGCCCTTCCTCCTGACCTGGGCCGCCCACGGCTTGAGGGGGATCCGGCGGCGTGACGTCCTCGAGGGCGTGGCCTGCCTCGTCGTCCTCGCGGTGCTGGCCGAGCTGGCCCCGCAGCGCGACGTGCCCTACATCGTGTTCCCGGTGTTGCTCTGGGCGGCCCTCCGCCTGGGCCCTCGCGGCGCCGCCACGGCGATCGTCGTGGTGTGCTCGATCACCGTGTGGAACACGGCGCGGGAGAGCGGCCCGTTCGTGCGTGACTCGATCACCGAGAGCCTGCTGGCGACGCAGTTCTTCATCGCGACGGCTGGTCTCACCGCGCTCCTTCTCGCCTCGGTGACCGCGGAGCGCACACGGGCCGCTCGGGCGCTTAGGGCCAGCGAGGCGGCTCAGCGTTCGCTAGCCGAGGAGCAGACAGCCCTGCGACGGGTCGCCACGCTCGTTGCCGAGGAGGCGCCCCCGAGCAGCGTGTTCCAGCGCGTGACTGAAGAGGTTGGGCGACTGCTCGGGCTACCCAGCGCGAGTGTCGTCCAGTACCACGGTGCGCACGCGGCGACGGTCGTGGGCCGTTGGAGCGAGGACGGCGGGCCGCCACTACGCACGGGCGATTCGCTCGACCTCGACGGCGACACGGTGGTGTCCAAGGTCCTGCGCAGCGGCACTCCGCAGCGCGTGGAGCGGTACGACGAGGTCCGCGGGAGCCTGGCCGAGAGGCTGAGAAGTGCCGGTTACCGCGGATCGGTCGCGGCGCCGGTCCACGTGGGTGGCCGCTTGTGGGGCGCGCTCGTGGCCGCGACCGCGTCGGACGAGTCCCTGCCGGAGGGCCTCGAGCAGCGGCTGTGCGACTTCGCCGAGCTCGTCGGACAGGCGCTCGCGAACGCCGATGCCCGGGAGCGGTTGGCTGCCTCGCGCGCCGAGCTCGTGCAGGTCGGCGACGCCGAGCGACGGCGGCTGGAGAGAAACCTCCACGACGGCGCCCAGCAGCGCCTCGTGTCCGTCGCACTCCAGCTGGGCATGGTTGGCGCGAAGCTGGAAGAGGATCCAGCGGCCGCCCGCGAGCTTCTCGCCGCGACGCGCGATGAACTCGCCGAAGGGCTCGAGGAGCTTCGAGAGCTGGCGCGTGGGCTGCATCCCGTTCTCCTCACGGAGCGCGGTCTCGGCCCGGCGTTGGAGGCGCTGGTGGCGCGGGCGCGTGTGCCGGTGGAGATCGTGGAGCTGCCGGGGGAGCGCCTGCCAGCGCCGGTCGAGACCGCTGCCTACTACGTCGTCGCGGAGGCGATCACGAATGTCGCCAAGTACTCGAAGGCGTCTAGAGCGACGGTGAGCATCCGCCGGTCGGACGGCTGCGCCCGGGTCACCGTGAGCGACGACGGCGTCGGCGGCGCCGATCCGACTCGGGGCTCAGGCCTGCGCGGCCTTGCCGCACGCGTCGAGGCCCTCAACGGTCGCCTCGATGTCGATAGCCCCCGGGGGCAGGGCACGTGCATCACGGCGGAGATCCCCATCCCGGAACCGAGGATGTGGGGGTACGTCAGCAGAGCACAGACTGGAGCGAGGAGCCCGGCGGCTCGGCGGAGTCGCTGAATGCGTTCGCGCGTCCTCTCGGCTTCCGCTGGGCTAGTCCCGGCGATCGATCGACGGCCGAGTCGCGCCTGTACGGACGCAGCCAGCTCAATCCCAGGAGCACGTCGATCGCGGTGGCCGATGTGGGCGTGGCGAGCGCCTCGGCGGCGGCGGCGCTACAGGCGGCAGTGCCGGCACCCCCCAGCATGGGCTGCTCGGGCGACCTCGACGCGATGCGCCCGAGGAGATCGGTGGCTCCGACCTGGCGGTGGCATGAAGCGCCGGAGGCGTGGGTAGGGGGGGCGGCATGGGCGACGGGCAACAGGAGCAGCCGCGACAGAACCCCGAGAAGCCGCCCGAAGAGTGGGTGACGCGTGACGAGCCGATGACTGGCCCCCAGCGCTCGTACCTCGAGACACTCTCCCGAGAGGCCGGGGTCGAGCTCGACCCGGGCCTCACGAAGGCGGAGGCCTCCAAGCGGATCGAAGAGCTGCAGGAGCGTACCGGCCGGGGTCCTCGCGGCGAGCGCGCGACTGACGCTTAGCGCGACGCTGCGCGCCCGCGGCAGCGATGAATTCCGCGTGACCCAGCGGTCCTGTTGAATGGTCCTGGCTGGAGCGACGGCTCCAGTGGATGACGAGACGAGAGGAGGGCTGGCGATGCCCGGCCAGATAGTGCACATGGAGATCCCCGCTGACGACACCGCGAAGGCCCGCGAATTCTGGGGTTCGCTGTTCGGGTGGCAGTTCGAGGCGTTTCCGGGACCGTCGGAGTACCACATGACCCGCATCAGCGAGCAGACCGGCGGGGCGATCACCAACATGGAGCCCGGCAAGCGAGGCACGCGCACGTACTTCGACGTGGACGACGTCAACGCCGGGGCGGCGCGCGTCAAGGAGCTCGGCGGGGAGGCTGATGAGCCGATGCCGGTGCCGGGCATGGGTTGGTTCGCGACCTGCCGGGATCCCCACGGGAACGAGTTCGGCCTCTGGCAGACCGACCCGAACGCGCCGGCCCCGGACACACAGTCCTGAAGTGGGCAGCGGCCGCGCCCGCCGCTTGGTGCGGGCGGGCGCGGCCGCCTTGCTGGCCTGGGGCGCTCCTCAGTCGGCCTCGCCGAGGGCAGGCCGGCGCCGCAGGGGGGACGGCGGGACGCGAAGGAGCCGCGCGGGCCAGCGGGGGAGCCACCAGTTCCAGCGGTCCATCAGGGCGATCACCGCGGGGACGATCAGCGCACGGATCACGGTGGCGTCGAGCAGGATGCCGGCGCCAAGCCCCGTGGCGAACATCTTGAGGTCGGTGCCGGGGCCGGAGGACATCGAGACGAAGGCGAGGAACAGGATCAGCGCCGCGCTCGTCACCAGCCGGCCGGTGCGGCCGAGCCCCTGGACCACGGCCACCTTGGTCGAGCCGCTGCGGTCGTACTCCTCGCGCATCCGGGCGAGGATGAAGACCTCGTAGTCCATCGACAGGCCGAACAGGAAGGCGAACACCATCAGCGGCATCCAGGACGGGATCGAGCCCGTTGCCTGGATGCCCCAGAGCGCCTCCGAGCCGTGGCCCTGCTGCCACACCAGCACGAGTACGCCCCATGCGGCCGCGATGCTGAGCACGTTCAGCAGGATCGCCTTCAGGGGCAGAAGCAGCGAGCGGAAGGCGCGGGCGAGGAGTAGGAAGGTAATGACCGCGATCAGCGCGATCATCAGCGGGAAGCTGCCGTAGACGGCGTTGACGAAGTCGTCGTTGGCGGCCGGCTGCCCGCCGACGCGCACGTCGGGTCCGGCCGCGTGGGCCCGGTCGCGTACCTGCTCGAGCGCCGCCGAGCCCACGTCCGTCGAGCTGTCGCGGGTCGGGATCGCCTCGACCACGGCCGTCCCATCCGCGCGCCACGAGCCGCCGGCAGGAGCGACCGCCCCGTGGATTCCATCGATCGGACGCAGGGCGGCGGCCACCCGCCCCGGGTCCGTGCCGCGCTCGACCAGTATCTCGTGGGGCAGCAGCGCGCCCTCGCCGATGCCCGATCGCTCGAGCGCGGTGAGGCCCTGCTTGGCGTCGCCGGACTTCGCGATCGTGTCGGCGTCCGCGGTCCCGAGGCGCAGGTCCGTGGCCGCCAGGGCGAGCGCGACGATCAGCGCCATCCCGGCCGCCGCGGCCAGCCACCGGCGGCGTGTCACGGCGCCGCCCCAGCGGGTCCACAAGCGGCTCGCGCGATCGTCCGTGCGCCGGTGCGGCCAGTCGAGGCGTGGACCGAGCTTCGCCAGCATGACCGGCAGCAGGGTGAGGGCGACGACGACCGAGGTGAGCGGGATCAGAAGGCCGCCGTAGCCCATCGAGCGCAGGAAGGGCAGCGGCAGGGCGACCAGCGCGAACAGGCCGATGGCCACGGTGAGGCCGCTGAACACCACGGCGCGGCCGGCCGTCTCCATCGCCCGCTGCACCGCCTCCTCATCGTCGTGGCCGTGGGCACGCTCCTCGCGCCAGCGCGAGACCACCAGGAGCGAGTAGTCGATGCTCACGCCGAGCCCGACGAGCGCGATCAGGAACTGCACCACGGGGGAGACGTCGGTCAGCTCGGTCAACCCGAGCAGGAGCAGGAAGGTGGTCATGATCGCCGGGATCGCCATCAGGATCGGGACCACGGCCAGGAATGAGGCGAACACGAAGGCGAGCACAGCCAGCGCGCCAGCGCCTCCGATCGCCGCCTCGAGCAGGACCCCGGGACCATCCCCCGCGCCGCTGTCCTTCTGCAGCGCGTCGAACCCGGTGAGGTGGAGCGGCTCGCCCGCCACCGTCGCCCCCTGGAGCGCCTTGCGGGCGGCGCTCTCGGCCTGCGGGTTCTCGCCGAAGGTCGAGTCGGCCTGCGGCCGCGGGTAGACGAGCGCAAAGGTCGTGCGGCCATCGCGCGAGACGAAGGCGCGGTCGCCGGTGGAGGCGTAGGAGGCGATCCGGGAGCCGGGCAGCGCCTGCGCCAGGCGCCCGTCGATCTTGTTCAGCGCCTGCTTGACGCCGGGGCTCGAGACCGTCTTCCCCTTGGGGAGGGTGACCACGGGAAGCAGGGGCGTTGCATCGCCGCCCGTCCCGCGGTAGTGCTTGGCGATCGCGACGTTGGTCTCCCATCCCTCCTTGCCGGGGACTGAGAACTTCTGGTCGAGCCTGTTTGTGGCCGGCCCGGCGGCCGCGATGCCGGCCACCGTGAGCAGGATCCAGCCGACTACCACGATGCGCTTGTGGGCGAGCACCCAGCGGGTTAGGGATGACACTCGGCTACCTCCACGTGGTTCACGAACTGACTTCCTTCAAGGCGGTCTTGCCCCGGTCCGACCTCACGCCGCCTCCGAGTACGCCGGCTCGGCGCCGTCGAGTCGGTCCACCGCCGTCGCCCTCTGCTCGTCGGCGGGCGTCCGCGACCTGAGCAC
>DASQXU010000504.1:0-4286 GCA_035639555.1 Thermoleophilaceae bacterium | reverse complement strand
ACGCCACCGGCGACCACGAAGACGTTCTCGCCCGTGCCCTCGCACACGTGGTTCTTGTGGTCGAGCAGGATCGCCTCCTCGTAGCCGGCCTTGACCGACTCGATCTTGGCCAGCACGGAGTTCAGGTACTGGCCGGACGCCTTGGCGTGCGGGATCAGCGAGTCGGGCGCGATGCGCCGCCACGAGGACACCCTCGCCCTGACGCCTTTGCGCTTGCCCTCGTCGCCGAGGTAGGTCCCCCACTCCCAGACGGCGATCATGGCCTCGACCCGGTTCTCGAGCGGGTTCAGCCCCATCGGCCCGGCGCCGCGGAAGACGAGCGGCCGGATGTAGCAGCTTCGAAGCCCGTTCCGCAGGATCAGCTCGTGGGTTGCATCGCGCAGCTCGGCCTTCGAGTGGGGAAGGTCCATGTAGTAGAGGCGGGCAGACTTCTCGAGCCGATCGAGGTGGTCCTGGTGGCGGAAGATGGCGGTGCCGCCCCCGGTCTCGTAGGCGCGAATGCCCTCGAACACCGAGGTGCCGTAGTGGAGCGCGTGGGTGAGTACGTGCACCTTGGCGTCCTCCCACGCGACGAACTCCCCGTTCATCCAGATGAGGTCCGCGGTCTCCACCTACGACTCTCCTACAGGTTCGCGAGGACGGCCCCGACGGCGTCCTCTGTGGTCGCCTCGCCGCCGAGGTCGGGCGTTCGCAGCCCTTGCTCGAGAGCGCGGTCGACGGCGGATTCTATCCCGGCCGCCTCCGCCTCCATGCCGAGTCCGTGCCGCAGCATCATGGCCACCGAGCCGATCATCGCGAGCGGGTTCGCCCGTCCGCTCCCGGCGACGTCGGGGGCCGAGCCGTGCACCGGCTCGAACAGCCCCGGTCCGCCGTCGCCCAGCGAGGCGCTCGGGAGCATGCCGAGGGAGCCGGTCAGCATCGCCGCCTCGTCGCTCAGGATGTCGCCGAACATGTTCTCGGTCAGCACCACCTCGAAGTGCCGGGGCGAGCTCACGAGCTGCATCGCCGCGTTGTCGACCAGCATGTGCTCGAGCTCGATGAGCGGGAACTCGTCCGAGTGGACGCGCGAGACCGCCGCCCGCCACAGCCGCGACGTCTCGAGCACGTTCGCCTTGTCCACGCTGGTGACCCGGCTTTGGGCGGACCGGAACGCCACCCGGGCGATCCGTTCGATCTCGGGCACGCTGTAGACGCAGGTGTCGAACGCCTCTCCGTCGCGACGCCCACGGTCGCCGAAGTAGATGCCGCCGGTGAGCTCGCGGACCACGAGCAGGCTCGTGCCCTCGATCAGCTCGCGCTTCAGCGGGCTCGCCTCGAGGAGTGCCGGGCGCGGGCGCACGGGGCGCAGGTTCGCGAACAGGCCGAGCCCCTTCCGGAGCCCGAGCAGCCCCTGCTCGGGCCGGGGGGCATCGGGGGCGCTGGCCGCGGCCGCGTCCCACTTCGGCCCGCCCACGGCGCCGAGCAGCACGGCGTCCGAGCGGCGGCAGGCGTCGAGCACCTCGTCGGTCAGGGGCGTTCCGTGGGCGTCGATGGACGAGCCCCCGATCGGCCTCTCCTCGAGCTCGAAATCGCCGACCCGGGTGAGCACCTCGCGCGCCGCGGCCATGATCTCGGCGCCGATCCCGTCGCCGGGGAGCGTGACGATCCTTCGGGCGATGGGGTGGAAACCTAGCTCGCGACCGCGGTCTGCGGTCGCGGCTCGCCGGCCGGCGCGAGGTCCGGGGCGGGCCGCAGGCGGCGCTGCTCCTGCCTCGTCACGTAGCGGACGAGGCTCAGCAGGAGGAGGTCGACGCCGAGCCCGAAGACCGCGCCGAACTGCGACTCGACGAACGAGAAGAACTGGGTGACGAAGATCGCCACCAGCAGCGCTCGGTCGAACATCCGGTAGCCGTCGAAGCGGGAACCGGCCCGGAGCCTCCACAGGCCGACCGCGACGAAGCCGGCCGACACGACGCTCGAGACCAGGCTTGCGATGTTGACCACCGAGAGGTGCGCGAGCTGGTCGCTGCGGTAGCCGTGCAGCGCGCCCCCCACGTGCAGCCCGAACGAGAGGATGAGGACGAGGACCTCCCAGATCGAGGCCAGCGCCCACAGGGCGAACAGCCAGCCGACCGCGGGCTGGAACCAGGGACGGGCGGCCAGCCGGAAGTAGCGCTCGCGCACGGCGCCGGCGAACCGGGCGATGCGCCCCGGGGCACGAGCCGGAATGGCCTCGACTCCCTGGACCAGGTGGCGGACGGGCTCGACCATGGGGTCGCGCGAGTCCACCCCGCGGAGCAGCTCGAGCGCGCGGCGCTTCTCGTGCTCGTCGAAGTGCCGCCGAGCCGCCTCCGTCACCAGGTCCAGCGCGTTCGTGATGCGCTCGCTCGACGAGAGCCCGCGGTGGCGCTGCATCGCGCGGTTGAGGAGGAACAGCGCGATGAAGATCAGGTAGATCATCCCGGCCGCCGGCCTGAAGAAGTAGTTGTTGTCCGCGGTCACGAACTTGCCGAGCTCGTCGATGAAGAAGCCGAATCCGATCCCGCCGATCACCGCCGCCGGCCGCCGCGGCACGCGGCCGAGCAGCGTGATCAGGATCCAGATCGCGACGACCATGAACACCCCGCCGTAGAGCAGGTGGGCGATGTGCAGCCCGTGCCCGCCGAGCTGGGGATAGTTCGTGGCCCAGAGCTGGGTCCGGATCACGAGGATGGTCGCTACCCCGGCGATCAGGAACGTCTCCTGGAGCTCCCCGAAGTCGGCGTTGCGAGGGGCGCGACGCGCAAAGTCCAGCGCCCGCGGCCAGCCAAGACCCATCGGCGCCATCCTACCCCCGGTTACCGGTCCCGGTAAATCGCTTGAGCCGACGACGCCGGGGTGCACGAGTTAGGGTGCGCCGGTGGCCGACCCGGCCGGGGAACGCAGGCCGACCCCCCAGCGAGTCTTCGAGCGCGGCGGCGAGGAGTTCGTCCGGGTGGTGACCTTCAGCGACGGCGTGTTCGCGATCGCGATGACCCTCCTGGTGGTCGAGATAGCGATCCCGCACCTGCGCCACGGGGGTGACGAGGGAGAGCTCGGGCGGGCCCTGGGGGACCTCGTCCCCTCCTTCATCAGCTTCGCGATCAGCTTCGCGGTCATCGGCCGCTACTGGTTCGCCCATCACGACTTCTTCGCCCGGCTCAGCGCGGTCGACGCCCGCCTGATCGGGCTCAACCTCGTCTACCTCGGGTTCATCGCGTTCCTGCCCTTCCCCACCGGGCTGCTCGGGAACTACTTCGAGAACGCGCTCTCCGTGGCGGTCTATGCGGCGACTGTGGCGGCGGTCAGCGGCCTCGAGGTCGTGCTCTTCCGGCGCGCGTTCCGCGCGGGCCTCCTCCGCCGCGCGATGCCGCCCGCGGTCTACCGCTGGGGCACGCTGCAGGCGACGGCGCCGGTCGTCTTCTTCCTGGCTTCGGTTCCCCTTGCGTTCGTGAGCACCGTCGTCGCGGTGGCCGTCTGGTTCCTGACCGTGCCGATCGAGATCGAGCTCGAGCGCCGAAAGCCCGCGGAGGCCGACGAGTACTGGTCCTAAGCCCCCGGCGAGCTACCCCGGCGGGCCGTGATGTTGAGCCGGACGTACTCGAGCACCAGCGGCCACGGCAGCCGCGCGGCCACCGCCTCGGCGAACGGTTCGCGTAGCTCGTCGGGAAGCAGCTCGAGGTACGGACCGAGGCAGACGGTCCGGAGGTACTCGATCGGCTCGGGAGGGGCGACGGGCCAGGGCTCGAGCCAGCACCGGGCCTCGGTGAACCCCGCCGCCCTGAGGCGGCGCTCGGTCTCCTCTGGACCGGCGTAGTTCCACGGCGCCGGAGCCACGTCGAAGTGGGCGGCGAACGGTGGCGTCCGGGTGAGGGCGTGGGCGACCTCGCGCAGCTGGGCGATGTTTCCGCGCCCGCCACACTGGGCGACGAGGCGGCCACCGGGTCGGAGGGCGGCGTGGAGCCGCGAGAAGAGGGCGTCGTGGTCGGGGATCCAGTGGAAGACCGCGTTGGAGAACGCGACGTCGACCGACTCGTCCAGCTCGAGCTCGACCAGGTCGGCGCAGATCACCTCGGCCCGCGCGCCGAGCGCCGCCCGGGCACGCTCGACCATCGACGGGGACACGTCGACGCCCACGACTCGGCCGCGGGGAAGCCGCTCGAGCAGCATGCGCGTGACCCGCCCGCTGCCGCAGCCGGCGTCGAGCACCGCCTCGTCGCCTCGCAGGCGGAGGCGATCGAGCACCGGGCGCGCCATCTCGACCTGCGGGTCCGAGAGGCGGTCGTAGG
>DASQXU010000503.1:0-3317 GCA_035639555.1 Thermoleophilaceae bacterium | reverse complement strand
CGAGCTCGAGGTGAACGGCGAGCGCCACGAGCTGGCCGTAGAGGCTCGGCGGCTGCTGGTGCACCTGATCCGGGACACGCTCGACCTGACCGGGACCCACATCGGCTGCGACACCGGCAACTGCGGCGCCTGCACCGTGCTCCTCGACGGCAAGCCGGTGAAGAGCTGCATGATGCTGGCCCCCCAGGCCGACCGCCGACGGCTCGAGACGGTGGAGTCGCTCGCCGGGGCGGACGGCGAGCTCCATCCCCTGCAGCAGGCCCTGAGCGAGGCCCACGGGCTGCAGTGCGGCTACTGCACGCCGGGCATGCTGATGTCGGCGAAGGCCCTGCTCGAGCGAAACCCGGATCCGAGCGAGGAGCAGATCCGCCGCGCGCTCAAGGGCAACATCTGCCGCTGCACGGCCTACGTCAACATCGTGCGCGGCATCCGGGCGGCGGCCGAGCGCGGGACGGAGGTCCTCTGATGGCGGCCCAAGAGACGCCCACCGTCGAGGAGGTCAGGACCGGGGCGTGGTCCGGCCAAAGCATTCCGCGCAAGGAGGACCGCCGCCTGCTCCAGGGCCAGGGCGCGTTCATCGACGACCTCTGGGTGCACCGCGCGGCCCACGTGCACTTCGTCCGCTCGCCCTACGGTCACGCCCGCATCCGCGGCGTCGACGTCTCCCGGGCCGAGGCCATACCCGGGGTCTACGCGACCCTGACCCCCGACGAGGTAGTCGAGCTCCAAGAGCCTTACCTGCAGCTGGCGCCCCCGCCCGGCGGCAACCTCAGGGACTACTGCCTGGCGGTCGGGAAGGCGCGCTTCATGGGCGAGCCCGTGGCCGCGGTCCTGGCCGAGTCCCGCGAGGTGGCCCGCGACGCGGCGGAGCTCGTCGAGGTCGACTACGAGCCGCTGCCCGCGGTGGTGGACGGGCCCACCGCCGCCGAGCCGGGCGCGCCGGTGCTGCACGAGGAGGTCGGCTCGAACGTCGTGTGGCAGGGGACCTACGACTGGGGGGACGTCGACTGGGCGCTCGAGAGCGCCGACCACGTGCTCAGGATCGACCGATTGCACTTCCAGCGCTTCAGCGCCTCGCCCCTCGAGTGCAACGCGGCGCTCGTCAGCTGGGATCCCGGGACTGGGGTGTTCGAGATCCGCTCCAACTGCCAGATGCCCCAGTTCGCCGCGATGTTCATGGGCCCCGCGATCGGGGTGCCGACCGATCGCATGCACTTCATCACCCACGACATCGGCGGGGGCTTCGGGGTGAAGATCACGAGCTACCCGTACCTCACGGCGCTCGCGCTGCTCTCGCGCAAGGCCCGTCGGCCGGCCAAGTGGACCGAGTACCGCTCGGAGCACCTGATGGCGAGCGGCCACAGCAACGAGCGGACGTTCCTCGACATCGAGGTCCCCGTGCTGAAGGACGGCACGATCCTCGGCTTCGCGGCCCGTGCGGTCGACGACGCCGGCGCCTACACCCGCTACGAGCCGCTCGGCTCGGTCATCTGGTCGCAGGTCGTGCCCGGCTGTTACCGCCTCAAGCACGTGCGCCTCGACTTCACCCAGGTCGTCACCAACAAGTGCCCGGTCTCGCCCGTCCGCGGCTACTCCCGCATGCAGCATCTGTGGTTCGTCGAGCGGCTGGTGGACACCGTGGCCACCAAGCTCGGCTTTGACCCGGCGGAGCTGCGCAAGGCGAACTACGTGCGCCCCGGGGACTACCCGTACGAGACCCCCAACGGCTGCGTCTATGACTCGGGCGATCTGCCGCAGGAGCTCGACAAGGCGCTCGGGCTGATCGACTACGAGACCGCCCGGCGGCGCAAGGAGGCCGCCCGCGGCAGCGGCAAGCGGATTGGGATCGGGATCGGCTCGACGCTCGACTCCGGCACCAACAACTTCGGGCAGGCCCGCATCATCAACCCCGAACTGCCCTTCTCCGGCAACGGCGAGGCCGCGATCGTGAAGCTCGACCTCTACGGGGAGGTCGTGGTCGCGCTCGGGACCGTGCCCCAGGGGCAAAGCCACGAGACGACCGCGGCCCAGGTGGTGGCCGACATCCTGGCGGTGACGCCCGACGAGGTGAGCGTCCACGTTGGCAGCAACACCGCCCGCAACGCCTACGTGGGCTTCTCCGGCACCTACGCCAGCCAGTTCGCGGTGACCGGGCTGGGCGCGGCCATGGGCGCGGCCATGGAGCTGAAGAACCAGATCGTCAAGGTCGCCGCTGCCGCGCTCGAGGCCTCGGAGGACGAGATCGAGCTGGAGGGCGGGGCGGCGTGCGTCCGTGGTGACCCCGAGCGCCAGATCCCCTTCATGGGGGTGGCCGGCCTGGTCTACTCGAACAATGCGGCCCTCCCGCCCGAGGTGGCCGACGCCGTCGGCCTCACCTGCCGGCACGTGTATCGGCCGCCGTTCCAGGTCCCGGACCCCGAGCGAAAGCACGGCAACCTCACCCTCACCTACGCGAGCCAGGTCCACGCCTGCGTGGTCGAGGTCGACGAGCGGACCGGTCAGGTGACGATCGTCGACTACGGGGCGGTCGACGAGTGCGGGCGGCGGATCAACCCGCTCATCGTCGAGGGCCAGGTGCATGGAGCCACCGCGCATGGCATCGGGGCCGCCCTGCACGAGTCGCTCGAGTACGACGGGGAGGGCCGGCTGCTCGCGCCGAACTTCTACGACTTCCACGCGGTCACCGCGCTCGACCTCCCCGACATCAAGACCGATCACGTCGAGTGCCCCTCGCCGTTTACCCCCAACGGGGCCAAGGGCATGGGTGAGGGCGGCGGCGCGCCCCTGCAGGCGCTCTCAAGCGCGATCCAGGACGCGGTCGCCGACACCGGCGCGGTGGTGTTCGACACCCACAATCCTCCGGAACGGGTCTGGCGTCTGCTGCGAGACCCCTCCTCGGGCGCCAAGGTGGAGGTCATCTCCCGGTGAAGGTCGAGGGCCGCCATCGCGCCTCGGCCGCGGCGCCAGCGGTGTGGGCGGCGCTCGGCGACCCCGAGCGGCTGGGGCGGACGCTGCCCGGGGTCGACGCGGTCGAGGTCGAGAGCCCCGACTCATTCCGCGCCGTGGTGCGCCTACCAACCGACCTCGGGGTGACGCCGTTCGCCATGGGCTTCCGCGTGGAGGAGCGTGAGGAGCCGAGCCGCCTGCGCATCGCCGCCACCGGCGTCGGTGGCGAGCACCGGGTCGATCTCGCCGCGGACCTCGAGCTGAGGCCGCGCGACGACGGAACCGAGATCAACTGGACCTGCGACGCTCGCTTCTTCGGCGTGCTGAGCGCGGTGGGACAGCGAGTGCTCCCGGGCGTGGTGCAGGAGCAG
>DASQXU010000502.1:0-3520 GCA_035639555.1 Thermoleophilaceae bacterium | reverse complement strand
ACATCGGCGACGGCCGCCTCTCGCTCGCCCGGCGCGGTGCCCTCCGGCAGCCTCAGCCGCGCCGCGTAGCGGAGGGTCGCGGTCAGCGACAGCTCGGCATGGATGATGTCGTCCTGCGGCACGTATCCGAGCGCCGAGCGGTAGTCATCGAAATGCTCGTAGTACGGCACCCCGTCGAAGAGGACCGTTCCCTCATCGGCCGGGCGTACCCCGGCGATGGCGTCGAGCAGCGTCGATTTGCCGGCGCCGCTACCGCCGACGATGGCCACGAGCTCGCCCGGCTCGACCGAGAAGCTGACCGAGTGGAGAACCTTCTTTCCGTCGCCGACGCGCTTGCCGAGCCCACGCACATCGACTCGCACCCCGTGCTCGCGTTCGACTTCGGCCGGCGCCTCGCGCCCAGGCCGGCATGCCCTGAGCGCCGCGTCCAAGGCGGGATGTCCCTCGCGCAGCGCGCCAAGCGCGTCGGCGTCGAGCGCCCAGAGAGTCAACGGCGTCTCCGCGCGCGCCGTGGCGCGGTACGTCGGACCCGCCCACAGGACGGCGTCCCCACATGTGTCGCTCGGCCCAAGCTCGTCGGTCTCGGTGCCGCCTTCCCCGGCCCGCTGGCGCAGGAGCCGCCCGGCCTCGATCAGATAGAAGCGGACTGCGGGCTCACCCTGTCGGTAGAGGACCGTGCCCGACCCCGCAGCCTCCCTCCGCAACAGTGGAGCGAGCGTGGCGAGCAGCTCCCACGACATTCCCCGAAGCAGCGGAGCCCTCCGCATCAGCGCGACCCGGCGCCCGAGCTCCCGCCAGCCGAGGCTGGCCTCCGGTCCGGACGGCTTGTCTCCGCCGCCGTCGGCTTCGGCGCCCGGACTCGCGGTCACTGTCGTGGGCTCGCGATCCATCTCTCCTCCTTGCCCGGGTGCGAGTCGGGCCGGCCTCCACTGTACAGCGCCCCCGCAGGCTTCTGACAAATGAGATCGGCGCGGGTGTCGGGGGTCGGCGGCCGGATTCGAACCCGCGACTTTCGGGGTTTTGAGCCCGACCGTTCGCTCCCGCGCCAGCCGCGGTTCGGATTTGGCGGCTAATGGCAACCCCTAGTGCATTGGGTTCTCACCCACTAACGCCAGAGGTCGCCACCGCGGGTGCCGCATTCATAGGAAAGGAGGTGTCTCCTCACGACTGGACGGGGCTCGCGCTCCTCGTCCAAGGCGATAGTGCGCCGAGTCGACCGGGCCGCCGGTGCTTCTGTCGCATAGCAGCAGCGATGACGCCACGCCGCCTTTCCATGCAAAGCGACGATGCCGGCGAACGCCAACGCGTGCGCACGTCGTCAGGACGTGCAGGCCGCGGTTCGGTTGCGCTAGCCGAGGACCGCGCAGACGTCGCGTGTCGACCCGCTGAGCTGTGCGTAGCTGACGAAGTCGCCGCGCGCTTAGCGCGAATTGCGGCAGCGCGCAGCTGGGCTTCCGTCGCTGCGGCGTAGGACGATCAGCGAGCGTCCGTGCTGGGGCTCGCGTCGCTACTGCTCCTGAGCGCAACGAGTCACCCGGGGGCGGATGCTTGGCTTGATGCTTCCGGCGCAGAGGAGCCATGCCCGCTGCGACGGCCGCGTGATCGCAAGGCGCCGATCTTGAAGCGAGTAACCGCGGTGCGACGGCGCGATCGCTTTTGTCGTCCTAGCCGGCGACGAGCGTGGCGAGCTTGTCGAAGGCGGCGTTGTAGCCGGCCTCGGACCGGGAACGGATAGTCGGTGGCGGCGATCATCGGCAAGCTCTTCCCGCGGCTCCGTTAGGCCGACGCGGGCTGGCATCTGCCACGTCGCTCGGGCAGGGTGCCCGCAGCACTTCAGCGGCAGTGCTCGCGGCGCGGCGTGTCAAGCCAAACTCTTAGCGCTTGCGCCTGAGAGTCCGGCGGCTCGCGAACAGAAGCGTGACCAGCCGCCTCGCGGATCGGAAGGGAAGCACGATCGCTGCGATGCTCCCGAAAAGCTCGATATGGCCGAGCTTATGTAGCAGCCGGTCGGCCTCGTGTTTCTCGAACCAGGAGAGATTCTTGGATGGCCGCCCACGCGACTTGCGAACGAGACGTGCCAGCCGCCTCCGCTCCTTCGGGGCGAGCCGCCTCCAGTGACTATGGGCGACGAGAGCAGCGTCGGAGACGGCAACCAACCACAACCGCCGAGTGAGCCACCGGCTTCGAATGAGGGCGCGGCGGCCCATCCATACAGATGCTCGTCCTATCTCTCTGATCAGACCCACGAGAAATGGGGCTGGTCCCAGCCCTTAGCGTTCAACGCGGCCGAGGTCGCAGGCGCGTTCGCCCCGAGCGGGTTGTCGTAGCTTCGCCCCATGCCGGAAGCCGAGCGCGTCGAGTTGGGTGAGGCGGAGTTCGACGCCGCACCGAAGCGGGCTGGGAAGGGTGCCATCAATGCCAAAGCCCGGCCCGGCGCGACGCTCGCGGAGTGCGTCTTTGCCCCGGCGAACATCGCTTGCGCTCCCTCTACCCCTCCAACGCCAGCGGGGGCGAGCCACGACCGGGGCCGGGCGCGAACCGCTCGGCGAGGAGCTCGGCATCGAGCGGGACGACCACGTCGTCGCGTGGCTCGTCCAGGACGACCAGCTCTGAGACCTCGGCGGAGGGGGTGAACGCCTCGAGGGCTGCACGGCTTAGCGCGGGCGCGGTGGCGAAGACCAGCAGCGTGCCATCTGACCCCGAGCGCACCCGCAGCTCACGCATAACCTCCGGGTCGACCCGCACGCCGGTCTGCTCGACGAGCTCACGGGCGGCGGCGTCCTGCCACCGCTCCCCGTACTCGATGAACTCGCTCGGAAACGCCAGCCCGACGGGCGGGCTCGCGCGGCGGATCATCACCACCCCGTGCTCCTCGACGGGCAGCTCGAGCACGGCGACCGGCAAGGGATTGCGGTAGCTCACGTTGCCGCACGCGGCACAGGTCCGCGGCCAGCGAAGCGCAGGCGGAAAGCGATGGCCACAGTAGCAGCAGTGCGAGCAGGCAGCCCGCGCGGTCACAACCTGAGCATAGATCCACTCATCACGACGAGCACGGCACCGGACACGACCATCCGCTTCGATCGAGTGGGCGTCGGTGGCGGCTGCAGCGCCGCGTCGCGGCGACGGCTAACCTCGAGTGAAGGCGCCAAAGACGGTCGCGCCCCGCCGGCTTTCAGCCCGGGGGAAGTCGCTGGAACAGCTGGTTCTCTGAGACCCGTGGCCGCGAAGTGCTGTCCGTGTCTGGAAAGCGCCGCTTGCAGATGGTTAAGGGAACCAATCCCGCCTCGAGCGGTCGTTCATGCCCCAGTGTCTGCGGTTTCCGTGCCGAAACCGCGCCCAAGCGGCCTCGCGCTAGCGCACCCGACGTTTAGACCTTTAGGGCCACGTCCCGTCAAGTGGTGTTCGAGCCTAAGCGCGCCATCCTCGCCTGAACTAGTTCAGGCGGCTGCCTCGATAGCCACCACCTCCTCGGGCTCGACGACGGGGTCGGTGAGCGCCCTGACGATCGACTCGGCGCTCA
>DASQXU010000501.1:0-4425 GCA_035639555.1 Thermoleophilaceae bacterium | reverse complement strand
CGTTCAAGCTGTTCTTCGTGCAGGCCAACACCGGCCTCGTGTCGAACCGCACCGACGTGTTCTACGCGAGCTCGCCGTAGGGTCGAGCGGAGAGCAACGCAGAGGAGGGCCCCGCGTGGCGGGGCCCTCTCTACGCGCGGGGTCGGTACCAGCGAGGCGAGACGTTCGGCGGGGGCGGGAACGCGGCCCGAGCGGCGATCAGCGAGGGTTCCGGCGCGCGGACGTGGCGCTCGAGGGCGGCGGCGAAGTTCGCCCCCAGACCGTCCACGGCGAACGAGCGCACGCCGAACGACGCGGCCAGCGCGGTGAAGTCGGGGGAGAGGAGATCTACGCCCAGGTGGGGGTCGCCACGGCGGTCCTGGTCGAAGCGCAGCATCCCGTAGCCGCCGTCGTCCACGACCACCGCTGTTAGCGGGATGCCCTCCTGCGCGGCGGTCGCCAGCTCGCCGCAGGCGTAGAGGAAGCCGCCGTCGCCGGAGACGCTGATCACCGGCCCGGCGCCGGCCAGCGCCGCACCGAGTCCCTGCGGGAACGCGCAGCCCAGGGTGCCCCAGCCGAGGGGGTAGGAGAGCTTGCGCGGCACCGCCGGGAAGCGGAAGCCGCCGAGCCAGTAGCCCGGGATGCACATGTCGCAGACGACGACCGCGTCCTCGGGGAGCGCACGGTCCACCGCCTCGAGCATCTCTACCGGGCCGGGCTGCTCGCCGAGGAGGCGGCTGCGCACGGCGGAGCCGAGCTCTCGCAGGCGGCGCGCGAGGGAATCGAGGCCGCCGCGCGGCTCGAGCCGCTCGGAGAGCAATGGGAGCGCAGCGGCCGCATCGGCCTCGATCGTCAGGTCGGGCAGGTAGTTCTTGGCGGCGTCCCCGGCGTCGACGTTGATCGCCACGAGGCGGGGCGGGGCGGGCATCGCCCAGCCCTGGGTCATCATGCCGTCGAAGTCGGTGCCGACGGCGACCACGCAGTCGGCCTCGTCCCAGAGCGCCCCGACCTCGGGCACGTGCGGAGGGGCGGTAACAAGGCACGGGTGGCCCGGCGGCAGGAGCCCGCGGGCGGAGTAGGTGAGGATGACCGGGGCGACGAGCCGCTCGGCCAGCCGGGCCAGCGTGTCGCCCGCGCCGGCGGCGAGCGCGCCGCCCCCGGCCCAGATGAGCGGGCGCCGCGCGGGCTCGATCAGCCGAGCCGCTCGAGCGATGCGCTCGCCGACGGGCGCCGGAGGGCGGGCGGCCGGGGCGGGCCCGGGCGCGGCTTCGTCGACCTCGGCGGTCAGCAAGTCCGTGGGGATCTCGACGTAGGCGGGGCGGGCCGGCGGATTCGACGCGACGCGCCCGGCGTGGAACACCCCCGCCCGGAGCTCCTCGGCACGGCCGACCCGGACCACCTCCTTCACCACCGGCGCGAACATCGCCGCCTGGTCGGTGGCCTCGTGCAGCGCGCCGCGCCAGACCCCCGGGCGGCGGACCGACGTCGGGACGTCGGTGGCGATCACGAGCACGGGCTGGCGGGCCGCCCAGGCCTCACCCACGGCCGCGAGCGTGTTCGCCGCGCCGGGCCCGGTGGTGGTGAGCGCCACCCCGAGGCGGCCGCTGGCGCGCGCGTAGCCGTCGGCGGCGTAGGCCGCGGTCTGCTCGTGGCGCACGCCGATCAGCCGCAGCGGCGACTCGTGGATCGATCGCCAGAGGGCGAGGTTGTGCACTCCGGGCAGGCCGAAGGCCACGTCAACCCCGAGCTCGTCGAGCGCCTGCACGACGAGCGCGGCGCCTGTCAGCATGCCCGCCGCCGATGTCAGCGACCGCACCCCCCCTCGACGGCGTCCGCGTGGTAGACCTCTCGCGGGTGCTCGCCGGCCCCTACTGCACGATGGTCCTCGCCGACCTCGGGGCCGACGTGGTCAAGGTCGAGCGACCGGAGGGAGGCGACGAGACCCGCGCCTGGGGGCCGCCGTTCGCGGGGACGGAGGCCGCGTACTACCTGTCGGTCAACCGCGGCAAGCGGAGCTGCGCCCTCGATCTGACCGCCCCCGAGGGACGTGAGCTGGCGCTCGCGCTCTGCGCCGGCGCGCACGCGGTGGTCGAGAACTTCAAGCTCGGGGGGGCCGAGCGCCTCGGCGTGGGCTTCGAGCAGGTGCGCGAGCGCAACCCAGGCGTGGTGTACTGCTCGATCACCGGCTTCGGGTCCGACCGCCGCCCGCCCTCGCGGCCGGGCTATGACTTCGTCGCCCAGGCCGAGAGCGGTCTGATGTCGATCACCGGGCCGGACGACGGGCCCCCCTTCAAGGTCGGGGTGGCGCTCGTGGACGTGCTGGCCGGGCTCCACGCCGCCGCCGCCATCCTCGCCGCCCTGCACCGCGGCGAAGGGGAGCGGATCGAAGTCTCGCTGCTCGACGCCGGGCTCGCCGGTCTGATCAACGTCGCCCAGAACGCCCTGGTGACCGGGGACGCGCCGCTGCGGTACGGGAATGCACACCCGAACATCGTGCCCTACCAGGACTTCGACACGGCGGCCGGGCGGATCGCGGTGGCCGCCGGCAACGACGGGCTGTTCCGCGCCCTCTGCGTCGCGATCGGACGTCCGGACCTCGGCGAGGACCCCCGCTTCGCCACCAACGCCGACCGCGTTGCCAACCGCGACGCGCTGATCCCCGAGCTCGCCGGGGCGTTCGCCGAGCGCTCCGCCGACGAATGGCTCGACGCGCTCCAGCGTGCCGGCGTGCCGGCCGGCAAGGTTCGCTCGGTGCCCGAGGCGCTCGAGGCGGCGGCGGACGCCGGTCGGGCGGCGACCGTCTCGGTCGAGCACCCGACGGCCGGCGAGCTCGCGCTCGTCGCGTCGCCGATCCGGGTGGACGGTCCGCTGCCCGAGCCCGCGCCGCCGCCGCTGCTCGGCGAGCACACCGCGGAGGTGCTCCGCGAGCTCGGGCGCTCCGACGCCGAGATCGAGGAGCTCGCTGAGCGCGGGGTGGTGCGCCTCGGCCGCGCCTAGTGCGGTTCGTCGGGCGAGGAGGCCGGTGGCCGTGACTCCTCGGCCAGCGAAGTGAGGGTCAGCGACCCGCGACTCGCCTCCTCGAGCACCTCGGTGGCCTCCTCGGAGGAGCGGGCGTACAGCTCGACCAGCATGTGGATGACGATCTGCTCGTCCTCGTGCTTGTGGAAGCGAACGTGGGTGAAGAACTCGCGCGTGCCGTGATCGCCGAACGCCGCGAAGGCGAGCGACTCCGCGGCCTCCGGGCCCGAGCAGGTCTCGACCTGATCGGCGTCGACGGTCACCGTGCAGGAGGCGACCCACGGCGTCCCGGTGACCATCCGCTCCCAGCGGTCCTCGACCGCCTCGATCCGGCTGACCCGGCGCCCGTTCTCCTCGTAGAAGGTGAGGCTCAGGTGTGGCTGGTCGTGCAGGCAATCGAGGCACTGGACCACGGCCTCCTGGACCTCCTCGACCGGGTCGACCGCCTCGCCGGTCGAGGGGTCGACCTTGAGGATCCCCTCGTAGTGGAGCTGGACCTCGAGGTTCTGCGACCAGCAGCGATAGCAGCGAAGCCAGCTCGACTGGGTGCCGACCGAATCGGGGGCTGATCCCTCCACCTACTGGATTATGGCGCTCCCGCGCCGGAGTGCCCCGCTCCGGACGCGATCGCGGTCATCCGGGCGCCTCGAACCGGTTCGCCGCGACCCCCTGTTTGCGCCGGCGCGGGCCCGGCAGTCGGAGACGGGTGCCGGTCGGCCCGACCTCGCGGGGGTGACGCTGACCCGGACCTTGCGCCGGCGCGGACAGGTTCGAAGGCGCAGGTGGGCGGCCCCGGGGGAGGAGATCGGCTCCGCCCCCGAGGCACGGACGTCGTAGCCGTGCCGGTAGTGCAGGCGGGGCACGAAGACCTGCGTGTCGGCGCGGAAGCGGTAGGACCCGCCGCCGGGGCGGGCGGTCGAGTAGGCGAGCGAGAAGCGACGGGTCGCGCGGTTGTAGCTGAACCGGAGCGGCGTGCCCGCCACCGCCTGCGGGTAGGGCCGCTCGAGCACCGCTAGCTTCGCGGCCTTGACGTTGGCTCCGCGCGGCGGCCGCCGCGGATCCACGACGAGCGCCTGGGTGGTGCCGGGGCCGTTGGTCGTCGGGTCGGCACACGGGCAGTAGTGCCAGTACTCCCACCCGAGTCGGTTGCGGTCGGCGCGGTCGACGACGGGCTCGATCTCGGTGAGGTCGTCGGTGGCGCCGAACTCGGTCAGGAGCAGCGCGTCCCCGGTACGGTCGGACTGGCGCTCGGCGTTCTCGAACGGGAGCTGCTCGGTCCGGTCGCAGGCGGGTCCCGGGGTCAGGCAGTAGGCGTGGAAGCTCATGCCGGCGTGGGGGCCGACGCCTCCCTGGCTCGTGGCCGACCCGAAGTCGAACAGCACCTGGGGCTCGTACCAGACGACGGTGTGGCGGTCGACCTCGCGGATT
>DASQXU010000500.1:0-4622 GCA_035639555.1 Thermoleophilaceae bacterium | reverse complement strand
AACCCGAGGATCGGCACGGTCACGAACGACGTGGGCCGCGCGGTGTCCGAGGCCAAGGCCGGGAGGATCGAGTACCGCACCGACCGGACCGCGATCGTCCACCTGCCGATCGGCAAGGTCGACTTCGAGGAGCGGGCGCTGCTCGAGAACTACGCCGCCCTGATCGAGGAGATCCAGCGTGCCCGGCCGGCCGCGGCGAAGGGGCGCTACATCAAGACGATCACCCTGAGCACCACGATGGGACCGGGCGTCAAGGTCGATCCCTCGCGGACCCGAGACGTCGTCGAGGAGGCCGCCCCGGTAGGCTGAACCCCGATCCAGTCAACTGCCCGAGACCCCCGGCGGCCCGCTAGGGCGGAAGACCGGGGCAGGCGGAGCCCGACGGACCGAGGATTCGACGAGCCCGCCTGCGTGCGGGCTCTTTGTGTGAGATGAACAAGGACCGCAAAGCAGAGATAGTCCAGGAGGTCGCCTCCCTGATCGAAGGGGCGGGCGCGGTCTTCGCGGTGGACTACCGCGGTATCAGCGTGCCCGAGGCCGCCGAGCTGCGCCGGCGACTCGGCGAGGCGGGCGCGAGCTTCCGCGTTGTCAAGAACACCCTGACCAGGCTCGCCGCCGACCGGGCGGAGGCGGCGGAGCTGAAGCAGCTGCTCGACGGGCCGACCGCCCTGACCTTCGTCAAGCCCGACGGAGACCCCGTGCTCGCCGCCAAGGCGCTCTCCACCTTCCGCCGGGAGCGGGAGCTCCTCGAGTTCAAGGGTGGGCAGATGGAGGGCGCGCCGCTGTCCGTCGAGGAGCTCCAGGCGCTCGCGCGCCTGCCCGGGCGCGAGGCGCTGCAAGCCCAGCTCGTCGCGGTGATCGCCTCGCCCATCACGGGTCTCGTGCGCGGGCTGAACGGACTCATCGCCGGCCTCGCCTCGCAGCTGAGGCAGATCGCCGACCAGGGGCTGGTGGGCGGCGGCGACGCCCAGGCCGCCGCGCGGCCGGCGGCGGAGGCGCCCGAGGAGGCCTCCCAGCCGGCCCAACAGGAGGCGCAGCGGCAGGAGGCCTCCGACGAGGCGCAGGAATCGTCGGGCGAGGGCGAGGGCTCCGAGCCTTCGACCGAGGCCGAGCAGGAGAAATCCGACGAGTCGCCCTCCGAGGGCGAGTAGAAGGAGAGCCAGATGGCCACAGCAGCAGAGCTGATCGAAGAGATCAAGAAGATGTCCGTCCTCGAGCTCTCCGAGCTCGTGAAGGCGCTCGAGGAGGAGTTCGGGGTCTCCGCGACCGCGGCGGTCGCCGCGGCGTCGGCGGCAGCCCCGGGCAGCGGAGACGGTGCGGCCGCCGCCGAGGCCGAGCCTGCCACGGTCGACGTGGTCCTCACCGGCCCCGGCGACAAGAAGATCCAGGTGATCAAGGTGGTCCGGGCCGCGACCGGCCTCGGCCTCAAGGAGGCCAAGGCACTGGTCGACGAGGCCCCGAAGCCGGTCAAGGAGGGCATCGACCGCGAGGAGGCGGAGAGGCTGAAGTCCGAGATCGAGGAGGCGGGGGGCACCGTCGAGCTGAAGTAACGTGGCGGCCGCGGTCCGGCTCGACCACCTCGTCATCCACGTCTCGGACTGGGAGCGCTCCAACTCGTTCTACCGCGACGTCCTCGGCGCCGAGGTGATCGAGGGCGACCGGGGCCGGACCCACTACCGGTTCGGGGACCAGCAGCTGAACGTCCACGGGCCCGGCTCGCGCCCAGACCCTGTGCCCGCCCGCCCGGCCGAGCCGGGCGGCGCCGACCTGTGCTTCGTCTGGGACGGACCGGTCGACGCCGCGCTGACCCACCTCAGAAGCCGCGGAGTCGAGGTGGAGCAGGGTCCCGTCCCCCGCTTCGGCGGCCGAGGCCGGGGGACGAGCGTCTACTTCAGGGATCCGGACGGGAGCCTGCTGGAGCTCATCTCGTATTCCGGTTAGCTGGTTGCTGGTCGCTGCTTGCTGGGGGCGCACAGACGCCCGGTTGTGGGGCGGTGGCGGGGTCGCCGGCCGGACCGCGGGCTCTTCGACGCCCGAGCGCGGGCGTTCCAGTCGCCGGCGCCAGAGGCCAGCGACCAGCCCGAAGCAACCAGCAACCAACCCGCGAACGAGCTAAGCTCTCCCCCGGCCTATAGCCGAAGCCGTCCCTCGAGCGGCGCCGCCAACATATCGCGGCGCCTCGGGACGGGGTCCGTGATGGCCGCGCGGGCGCCGGTCGGCGCCGCATCCGCCCCTTGACGGGGGCGGAGTTAGCTTTGCTATATTTGTGGGTCGCGCTTTGCGCCCCTCCCCCTGCCCCTCCGAACCCCGATCTCGAAGGAGTCGCCACCTTGGCACGCAGCCAGGCCCCTCGTACGCGCCGTAGTTTCTCGCGCCTCGAGAACGTTCTCGAGGTGCCGCATCTCATCGACATCCAGAGGCGCTCGTTCGAGTGGCTGGTGGACACCGAGAAGGGCGGTCTGCGCGAGACGATCAACGACGTCTCGCCGATCGAGGACTACACGGGCAACCTCGCCGTGGTCTTCGAGGAGATCAACTTCGACGAGCCGGTCGCCTCGATCTCCGAGTGCCGCGAGAAGGACCTCACCTACGCGCGTCCGCTGACCGTCAAGGTCGCCTTCCAGAACCGGGAGACTGGCGAGATCCGCGAGCAGTCCGTCTTCATGGGCGACTTCCCGTGGATGACCGACTGGGGCACGTTCATCATCAACGGCACCGAACGCGTGGTGGTCACCCAGCTCGTGCGCTCCCCGGGCGCCTACGTGATGGAGCCCAAGGACCGCGAGAAGCAGGTGTTCATCGCGAACCTCATGCCGGCCCGGGGCTCCTGGCTCGAGGTCGAGATCGACAAGAAGGGTCGCGTGTACGTCCGGATCGACCGCAAGCGCAAGCTGCCGGTCACCGTCCTGCTGCGGGCCATGGGCTACTCGGACGACCAGATCCTCGAGATGTTCGACGACAGCCTCTACATCAGGCTGACCCTCGAGGCCGACACCGAGGTGACCCGCTCCGAGGAGGGCTCGCTGATCGAGCTGTTCAAGAAGCAGCGGCCCGGCGAGCCGCCCTCGATCGAGGCGGCCCGCAACCTGCTCAATCAGCTGTTCTTCGATCCCAAGCGCTACGACCTGACCCGCGTCGGGCGCTACAAGCTCAACTCGCGGCTCGGCATCGACGAGCCCCTCGACACCCGCGTCCTGACCCATCGCGACATCATCGAGCTGATCCGCGAGCTCGTAGCGCTGCCGAGGGACCTCGGGATCCCCGAGTCCGGGGTCTACGAGGATGGCGACGGCGAGCCGATCAAGGACTTCGCGCTCGAGGCGCAGTCGCTCCCCCGCGAGGGGATCGCCGACCGCCTCGACGAGTACGAGCACTTCGGCAACCGCCGCCTGCGCACGGTCGGCGAGCTGATCCAGGAGGCATTCCGGATCGGCCTCTACCGGATGGAGCGGGTCGTGCGCGAGCGCCTCACCACCGAGGACGCCGACACCATCACCCCCCAGACGATCATCAACATCCGCCCGGTCGTCGCCGCGCTCAAGGAGTTCTTCGGCTCGAGCCAGCTGTCCCAGTTCATGGACCAGACCAACTCGCTGGCCGGGCTCACCCACCGGCGGCGGCTGTCCGCCCTCGGGGCCGGCGGCCTCACGCGCGAGCGGGCGCCCATCGAGGTGCGGGACGTGCACCCGACCCACTACGGCCGGATGTGCCCGATCGAGACCCCGGAGGGGCCGAACATCGGCCTCATCGGGTCCCTCTCCTCGTACGCCCAGGTCTCCGAGCACGGCTTCGTGACCACGCCGTATCGGGTGGTCAAGGACGGCCTGGTCACCGACGAGATCGTCCACCTCGACGCCACCCAGGAGGAGGACCACGTCATCGCCCAGGCCAACGCGGAGATCGACACCAAGACCGGCAAGCTCCGCGGGCCGAACGTCACCTGCCGCTCGCGGGACGGCGAGCTGGTGCTGGCCTCCCCCAAGGAGGTCGACCTGATGGACGTCTCGCCCGACCAGATTTGGTCGGTGGCCACGGCGCTGATTCCCTTCCTCGAGCACGACGACGCCAACCGCGCGCTCATGGGCTCGAACATGCAGCGCCAGGCGGTGCCGCTGCTCAAGACCGAGCCGCCCCTGATCGGCACCGGCATGGAGCACCGCGCGGCGATCGACACCGGGGACGTCGTGCTGGCGGCGAACGCCGGCACCGTCTCCTCGGTCGACGCCGAGCGGGTCGTCCTCGAGACGAGCACCGGCGAGGACGAGTACGAGCTCCACAAGTTCATGCGCTCGAACCAGGGCACCCTGATCCACCAGAAGCCGCTGGTCAGCCCCGGCCAGAGGGTGCGCAAGGGCGAGGTCCTGGCCGACGGCTCCTCCACGAGCGGCGGCGAGCTCGCGCTCGGCAAGAACGTGCTGGTCGCGTTCATGTCCTGGGAGGGCTACAACTTCGAGGACGCGATCATCATCTCGGAGCGGCTCGTCAAGGACGACGAGCTCACCTCGATCCACATCGAGGAGTACGAGATCGACGCCCGCACCACCAAGCTGGGCGACGAGGAGATCACCCGCGACATCCCGAACCGCTCCGAGGAGTCGCTCCGCAACCTCGACGACCGCGGC
>DASQXU010000499.1:0-2677 GCA_035639555.1 Thermoleophilaceae bacterium | reverse complement strand
CGGTTCCCCCAGCCTAAGCGGTTTGAAGGCGACGAGTTCGGTGGCGGCCAGGGCCGCCAGCTGGAGCGCCTCGCGGCCCGAGATCCTAGGCATGCCCGGCCGGCCCGTGGCGAGGGACGCTGCGAGCAGCGCGGGCAGCGACGCCATTGCGCAACGCCTGCCCGCCGAGCGCCGGGTAGTCGGTCACGTACGAGAATCGACTGCTACGGTCAACACCAACAGTCGCTCGCTAGGCAACCCCTCCTCTTCGGGCGGCCCAACGTCGAGGGGACGAGGAGAGCGATGCGAACCGGAGACGAGAGCCGCGCCCAGGCCGTCGAGCGGCTCCAGGGAGCGCGCGAGCGGCGCGCCGAGTGCTCGGAGCGCTACGAGTCCGCGCGCGGCTCGTCGAAGGAGCTGCGCGCTTACACCGAGCTCATGGCGGCCGAGGACCAGTTCGCCGCCCGCGAAGCCTGGCTCAAGTGGATCGACCGTGGCTATTAGCTCGCACTCCAAGAAGGCGAACCGCACGAGGACCGACAGGGCCGAACGCGACCAGCGCCGCGAGCAGAAGCTGAGACAGGTCCGCCGGAGCATCCGCGAGTTCGCCGCCCAGGCCGCGCACCGACGCGGCCAGCGCTTATGAGCGCTCGCGAGTCGGAGCGGCTCGTGGACCTGCGCGAGGAGGCGCGCTACCGCCGCGAGCGTCTCGCGCTCTACAAGGCCCGGCTCTACGCAGGGCGGGTGCGCGGCCAGGGCAAGCTCCGCGAGCTGCAACGCGCCGCCGACGGTGCGGCCGCACGGGTCCACCGGGCGGAGGCGCGGGCGTCGGTTCGGGGTCTCCCGGACTGACGCGCGGCAGCTGCGGCTTCCTGCACGTCGCTCGCATCGCCCTCCAGTTCGGTCCGTAAGCCCTCCTGAGGCCACCCTTGGCTCGAATGCCCTCCACCAAGCTGCTTGTGATCAACGGAGACCACGTCGAGGTAAAGGCGGCACCGAGGACGTAGCCGGGGTCCTGCAGAACGCGGTCCGCAGCAGCGCTGGAACGCTTGCATGGCTGACGGACGCCGATACCGGGGTCGCTCCGCGTAGTCCGAGTGGGAGCTATCCACCGTCGGATGTTGCCCTTCCTACGTCCCGAGGTGGCGAGACAGATGGGAGCAGCGAGGAGCAGCGAGAGGAGCGATCCGGCGGAGGAGCAGCCGACCGGGAAGCGCGGTGAGGCCGCGTCGAAGGCTGACACGGAGCGCGTTGCCGCCCGCGGCCTTGTCGAGCCTTGGGCAGATGAGCAGTGCTCACCTGGCCCCCCGCGCACCGCCGACAACGACCGCGGGCCATGGAACCGTCGACCGGCCAATCCGATCCTGATCGTTGGCAACACGGCCGATCCGGCCACGCGTACGCCAACTCCGTCGGGATGGCGGCTCACTGCGCCGCGGAGCCTCCGGATCGATCCGCTCGTCTGGAAGAAGGACGGATCGGCCAGGGTCAAGGGGCCTACGACCGGCTCGCAGTCTCCCGTTCCCTGAGGGAGCTCCGGCATCACACAAATGAACTCCCGATCGCTACCCGGGCGCGCTCGAACCCCGCCGCTCTCGTATCGTCCCCGAACCCGAGGAGCGACGGCATCGGCTCAACGCCGACGCAGTCCTTGCTGAGCCTCGTTCCGCAACTAGCTGGAGAGAGTCGAGATGGCCACGCTGAGCTATTCGGCGATCACCTCGCTTGACGGCTACGTCGAGGACGAAGAGGGCAAGTTCGACTGGGCGGCGCCGGATGACGAGGTGCACGCGTTCGTCAACGACCTTGAGCGGCCGATCGGCGCCTACTTCTACGGGCGGCGGATGTACGAGACGATGGTCTTCTGGGAGACCGTGAGCACCGGCGTCGATCAGCCGGCGGCGATCCGGGACTTCGCGGAGATCTGGCGGGCCGCCGAGAAGACCGTGTATTCCCGGACGCTCCAGACGGCGTCCAGCGCGAGAACGCGGATCGAGCGGAATTTCGACGCCGACAAGATCCGGCGGCTCAAGGACACGTCGGGACCCGACATCACGATCGGCGGTGCCGAGCTCGCCGGGCAGGCGCTCAGGGCGGGGCTGGTCGACCAGTGCCATCTATTCCTCACGCCCATCGTGGTGGGTCGCGGCAAGCGGGCACTGCCGGACGACGTCCGCACCCCGCTCGAGCTCCTAGGTGAGCGCCGCTTCGGAAGCGGCGTCGTCCACCTGCACTACCGCGTCAGCGTCTGATCGAGACGACGACGGGGCGGCGAGCATGCACCTGCTTGTCGCGCTCGCGCCCGCATCTGGATGAAGGTCCGCAGCGACCCCCCTGCGCGGAAAGCAGGGTGCCACGCGCCCGCTTCACTGGGATGAATCCGACGACGACGCCTAGCCGCGTGCCGTTCTGACCACACGTGCCTCGAACGAGGTGGAGTCGCGCTCGCCGTGGTAAGGCCGGCGCAGTTCGTCTCTCCTGCTTCGCGCGACAAGGGAAGCGAGGCCACTCCTGGGCCCGACCGAGTTGCTCCTTCGCCGTGGGAGCGGTTGCGCTCTGCGGTTACTGAGGACGCGGGACCGACACCCACAGCGAGCCGTCGCCCGCCGGCCGGCGATCCGCGCGTCCCTCACCGGTGGCCGCGATGAGCGCGGCCTCGACGGCGGCCAGGTCAGGTGTCCCGAGGTGCTCGGTCATC
>DASQXU010000498.1:0-23489 GCA_035639555.1 Thermoleophilaceae bacterium | reverse complement strand
TGGGATCGATCCCCCTCGAGATCAACGCCAGCACCCGCCAGGCCTCGATGTTGGCGGACTCGCGGCGCACGAGCGACTCGAGGTCGCGCACCGCAAGCCGAGGGCGCCCCAAGGAGACCCAGGCGGCCGCCCGGTTGAGCTCCCAGGTGGTGTCCGGGTTCAGCAGGCGGGCATCCTCCAACCGGCGCATCTCGCTCGCCGCGCGGGCCGGTGGCAGGTGAGCGCGGTGGAGGAGCTCGTTCGAGGCCGCATTGCCGACCTGCCGATCGCGCACGAGGACCGCCGTCCAGCCCAGCACGAGGAGGGCGACCACGACAACAAACGCTCGGACGACCACGCCGCCCGGATGATGACCGACCGAGGGCGGCCAGGCGGCGATCGGCGGGTATAGGGTGGCGCGGGCCGTGACGACGCCGGGCCGAGCAGCCGATCAAGCGGGCGCCCGAAGGGAGATGTGGCGTGCGATTCGATCGCGCCATCCCAGCCTCCGTCAGGCGCTGCCGGCCGACGCGCGGATCACCGCCTTCTACCGCGGCGAGCGCCACGAGTTCCGTTCCCGGCTGGACCTCGCGGCGCAGGTGCTGCGGCTGGCCTGGGTGAGCGACGCCTTCCTGGCGCAGTTGCTCTACCGGGTCAAGGCGCGACTCCAGGCGCTCGGGGTGCCGGTGCTTCCGCGGGTGGCGCACCGGCTCGCGATGATGATCGCCCAGGTCTCGATCGGCGACCCGGTCGTCGTCCACCCCGGTGTGTACATCGTCCACGGGCAGGTCGTGGCCGATGGGCTCGTGGAGATCGGATCGGGGACCGTGGTGTTCCCGTGGGTGACGATCGGGCTACGCGCCGGTGACGTCCAGGGCGCGACGATCGGACCCGACGTCAGCATCGGCACCGGCGCCAAGGTGATCGGCGGGGTCCGGATAGGCGCCGGCGCCCGAGTTGGAGCCAACGCGGTGGTCGTCGACGACGTTCCCCCCGGAGCAACGGTGGTCGGCGTGCCGGCGCGGGCGTCGACGCTGCGGGGCGAAGTGGCCTAGGACCTCCTGTAGATTGCGCGCCATGTGGCGATTCAAGCGCAGGGCGAGGAGGGAGCAGGGCGACCGCACCGCCGTCGTGGAGCGACCGGTCGTCGAGCGGCCGACCGAGGCCAGGGACGAGTTCCCGGGGACCACGGAGGAGCTCTTCGAGGAGATCGAGCGGCTCACCGACGCGAACCGGGCGAGCCCCGACCGCGAGCGGGAGCGCCGGCTGCTCTGGCTACGGCACCTCGCCGCGATCCGCCTGCTCGTGGCCGACGGCCACCAGCCCGAGCACCCGAGCCCGGACTTCGACCGGCTGCCGAAGGGTGACCCGCTCCCGGAGCTGTCCCCGGCCGAGGTCACGCCCGAGGTGCTCCGGGCCGGCATCCTGCGGGACGGCTGCCTGCTGGTCCGCGGGCTGATCGACCGCGCCGACGCGCTGGGCTTTGGCGCCCAGATCGACCGGGCGTTCGCGGAGCGCGAGAAGCTCGCGGGCGGCACACCTCCGGCCGAGGGCTACTACGAGGAGTTCAGGCCGAAGCCGCCGTTCGAGGTCGCCGAGGGCGCGCGCATGTGGGTCAAGGAGGGCGGCGGCGTGCTCGCCATCGACTCGCCGATGCTGACCTTCGAGATGCTCGAGCTCTTCGCCAGCGCAGATCTCCCCCGCCTCGTCACCGACTACCTCGGCGAGCGCCCGCTCCTCTCGATGCAGAAGACGACCTTGCGCAAGGCGGAGCCTCACGTCGGCGGTGCCTGGCACCAGGACGGAGCCTTCATGGGCGACGTGCGCGCATTGAACCTCTGGGTGGCGCTGTCGCGATGCGGGGACGAGTCGCCTGGCCTCGACATCGTGCCCCGGCGGCTCGACTACATCGTCGCCACGACCACCGACGACGCGGTGCTCAGCTATCAGGTCTCCCAGAAGAAGGCCGAGGAGGCCGCCGGCGACAGGTCGATCATCAGGCCGATCTTCGAGCCCGGGGACGCACTCTTCTTCGATGAGCTGTTCCTCCACCAGACCGGTTCGGACCCGTCGATGCCCAAGCCGCGCTTCGCGATCGAGAGCTGGTTCTTCGGGGGCTCGGCGTTCCCGGGCGAGTACGCGCCGGTCGCGGTCTAGCGGCGGCGCCCGAACGAAGGGCGCCGACACGTCGCCCGGCTGGGGGGAGCCACCGACCCGCGACCCGGTACTCGAGGCGCACGACACGCCCGGGCATCCGCTGGCGCCGTGGTTCGAGTACAAGCGGCGGCTACGACGGGAGCACTACGCGGCGCGCCAGCGGAGGCCCGGGGCGCCTCGGCGCAGCGCCGTCCTGACGATCGTCCAGAACGAGCCGGTCTTCTTCCCGATCTGGCTGCGCTACTACTCGCGGTTCTTCGAGCCCGAGCACATCTACGTGCTCGACCACGAGTCGAGCGACGGCTCGACTGCCGGAAACGGCTTCGTCCGCATACCGGTCTCCCATGACACCTTCGACAACAGATGGATGGTCGCCACGGTCGAGGACCACCAGCGCCGCCTGCTCGAGCGGTACGACGTCGTGGTGGTGGTCGACGTGGACGAGATCATCGCCCCCGACCCCACCTGGGGAACGCTCGGCGACTACCTCGCCCGCTTCGACGAGGAGTGGGTCAACTGCCTCGGCTACGAGGTGGTGCACATCAAGGACGAAGAGCCCCCGCTCCGCCCGGACAGGCCCGTGCTCGAGCAGCGGCGCTACTGGTACCCCAACGACGCGTACGACAAGCCCTCGATCGCCACGGTGCCCCTCCGGTGGAAGCCCGGTTTCCACGCCCGCGCCGACTACCACTTCAACTTCGACCCCGACCTGCGGCTGATCCACCTGCACCGGCTCGACTACGAGCTGTGCTTGTCGCGCCACCGCAAGTGGCGCGCCCGGACCTGGAACCCGCGTGACCTCGAGGCCGGCTGGGGGGTCCACAACCGCATCACTGACGACGCCGACTTCGAGCGCTGGTTCTACGAGGACAGCGCGGTCGACGGGGTTCCGATCAGGCTCGAGGAGATTCCGGCCCCCTGGAGGCGGGTCGTTTGAGCAGGCTCCGCCGGGCCACCCGGCCGCTGCGAGACGTGCTGCGAGACATCGCCCTCCCGGAGAGCGCCTCCTCCGACGAGCACTGGCAGCGCCAGGAGCTGAACCGGGCGGTGGACCGCCATCTTCGCTCGCTCGACCCCTCGCGGCGGAGCGCCGCCGAGATCAGCGGCACCGCCCACGCCCGGCGACCGTGGAGGCGCTACGTCCACCTCGACTACCCGGCCTTCGACCTCTGCGCCCCGCTCGGGGAGCACGACGCCTTCGACGTCGTGATCTGCGAGCAGGTCATCGAGCACGTCGTCGACCCCTGTGCGGCTGCCCGCAACCTGCGCGAGCTTTCCGTGCCCGGGGGACACGTGGTCGTGTCGACCCCGTTCCTCGTCAGGGTCCACGAGCTGCCGATGTACGGGCTTCGCGACTACTGGCGCTTCACGCCGCGCGGCCTGAGGACCCTGCTCGAGCGGGCCGGGCTCGAGGTCGAGACGGTGGGCTCGTGGGGGAACCGGACGTGCGTGCTCGGGAACTTCGACCGCTGGCCGGCCTACCGCCGCTGGCACCCGCTGCGCAACGAGCCGGACCTGCCGGTCCAGGTGTGGGCGTTCGCCAGGCGCCCAGGGTGAGCGCTCAACGGCGTCGCGCCAGCTCGACCACCACGAGCCCAGTCGGGTCGCGGCGCACCACCCTCATCGGAAAGCGCCGGTCGATCTGGCCGATCGCCCAGGCCTGGAGCGGCGCGGTGGATGTGCGGAGCGCCGCCCTGGCCGCCTCGATCCGGCCGATCGGGTTCTCCTGCGGGTGGGCACGCAGGCGTGCGCGCCAGGCCAGGATCCCCCGGTCGAGCAGCATGCGGTCCCCGGCGGTGAGTCGCGCGATCGCCTCGCGCAGCGCCGGCATGCGCTGCCCGACGACGAAGCTGTCCTCCCAGGGGTCGGCGAGCGGCAGCCGGTTGGCCCGGCCGCTTCGGAGCAGAACCTCGGTCCCGAGGTCGGGCTTCACGAGCACGGCCGAGCGGCGCTCGCCCGGCATGTAGCGCGCGAGCAGTCGCTGCCCTGCCGGCGCCTGCGGATCGATCGGCGGGAAGTGCCAGAGCCGGTGGAGCGCGGCCCCGAGCGTCCCGTTCCCGGGCAGGGCCTTGGCCAGCGCGGAGTGGTCGAAGCGCGGCCCAATCGACGACCAGGCGACCGCGAAGAGCAGGGCGGCGATCGCGGACCCGACCGCAAAGCCGCCTTTCAGCGCAGCCAGCGGCATCTCCGGCCTCGAGCGCAGGGCGAGGCTCGCCCAGAGCGCCGCCGCCAGGAGCGCGGGCAGGCTCACGTACACCAGCACGTGGTCCGCCGAGCGATCGTCGAAGTAGCTGAACAGGACCACGCCGTAGGCGGTCAGGCCGGTCAGCGCGAGCACCGTCGACCGCTCGCGCGCGACCAGCGGACGCCGGGCGCCGACGAGGAGCGCGACAGCGGCCGCCGACGCCAGGTAGGCGGCGCCCACGGCCAGGCCGGGCGACCAGTGCGAGAAGTCGTAGGTGAAGTCGCCGAGCTGGCCGGCGAGGAAGGCGTGCAGGTAGGCGAAGTACTGCCCCCAGTCGGGAAGCCGGCCCGCCGCCGCGAGCGTCGCGAGGGCCAGGGCGAGGTGGGCGCAGATGCAGGCCGCCGCCCCGAGCGCCGCCTGCCGGACGAGCCAGCGCAGTCGCGTCCCGGCAGGCATCAGGTACGCCTCGAGGCCGGCCATCGCCCCGAACGTCGCGACGGTGTAGGCGAGCGCCTCGAGCGCCCACACCGAGGAGAGCCCGAGAACGGCCAGGGCCATCGCGCGCAGCGCCCGCGAGCGTCGTGGCCGGCTAGCGGCCGCCACGAGGGCAAGCACCACCAGCATCGGGAGCCCGAACCGGAGCGGGCCCTCCTGCGGCAGTCCGCCGACCGGGTAGACCCGGTTGTAGACGAGGACGGCGACGCCGAGCGCCAGCGTTCCGGCGGCCAGCGGCCGGGAGCAGCGGGCGAGCCGCAACACGGAGTAGCCCGCCGCGAAGAAGAGCGCGGTGAGCAACCCGTCGAGCAGCCCGAAGGTGCCATAGCCGATCGGCGCGAGCTGGAACCAGCCGGTGAGCAGGTAGATCGGGGCGACGCCGTACTGCGACGCCGTGTCGACCAGCATCGTGCCGCCGGCCAGAACCTGGTTCGCCGGGCCGAGCAGGAAGTCGTGGTGGTACTGCACGACCGCGCTCACGAACGCCCCGAGCGGGCTCGAGAGGCCGGCCTCCGGGCGCACGATCACCAGGTCCGGGATGGCCAGGAGCAGCGCCGCGACCGCCAGCGCGTCGGCGAGCCACGACCACGGGCGGCGGAGTCGCCGCAGGCGGCGCCGGCCGGCGGCCAGCGTCACCGCGACGGCCGCCGCCGCCCCCAGCAGGAGGGCCGGCACGCTCACCGAGGCGAGATCGGTCACCGCCAGCGCGCAGCCCACGAGCAGCACTGCGGTCGCGGCCCAGGCGGCCGGCGCGAGCGCCGTCAGGCGCAGCAGCGGCCGCCACGGACGCGGGCGTGCGGCCCGCCAGAGGCCGGGGCCGACCACCAGCCACCAGCCCGAGACGGCCAGCAGCAGCGCCCCCATACCGCCCCCGTGCGGCACGGCGTCCGAGAGACGCACCACCAGGACCGCGGCCAGGAAGCCGAGCGAGAGGAGGGCCACGAGCGAAGACAGCGCGGGGCCGTTCGACCCGGCGGCGATCCGGCGCGCGAGCCGGGGCGAGACAGCCAGGGAGAGCGGCAGGAGCCCTCCGAACGCGACGAGGTAGAGCGCCGTTTCGGCGTCCTGGCGCTGACTCGCCGCGAGCCCGGCGATCGGCTTCGGTCGCACCGCCAGCATCACGACGGCCATGATCAGCGCGAAGGCCGCGAACGCCAGGACCACCGTCAGCGCGAGGGCGGAAGCGAAGGGCGCCTGCCCCCGGAAGGCTCCCCGTGCCGGCGGGACCACCGCGGCCACCGCGCCCTCCGGGCCCCGCTCGCCGGCCGCGACCGCCGCCCCAGGCGGCGTTCGTCCAGTTGGCGTCTCGCCGGCCAGGTGGCGCATGTTAGAGCGCGGCCTCCCCGCCGGCCTGATCTACAGTCTCCGTCCCATGTCGGGCGACAGCGACCGGGCCGCGACAGCGGGTCGCTCCCCGAGCGCCCTGGCGGCGGCGCGCCCGCGCTGTGCCTGGTGCGGCGCCGCGCTGGAACCCTCCACCATGGCCGTGCGCGGCCGGCTCGTCTGCGGCTCGTGCGGCGCGGCGACGACCTTCCCGTGGCCCACCGGGGAGGAGCTCGCCCTCGCGTATGCGCGCTACCGGCCCGAGTCGGGGCGCTTCGCCGGGCCGGGCGACGCCGTGCTGCGGCGCACGCGCGCCCGCCTGGCCGCGCGCATCGACCGCCTCGCCCCGCCCGGCCCGGTACTCGACGTCGGCGCCGGGGACGGGACGCTACTCGAGGCGCTCCGCGCCCGTGGGCGCGACGCGCTCGGCCTCGAGCGGCAGTCCCGCCGCGACGATGTGCTCGAGGCGGAGCTCGACGAGCTCGAGCCGCGCTGGGCGGCGATCGTCTTCTGGCACTCGCTCGAGCACCTGCCGGCGCCGGGGCGGGCCATCGACGCCGCCGCCCGGCGCCTGCTCCCGGGCGGTCGGGTATTCGTCGCGGTACCGAACGCCGCAAGCCTCCAGGCCCGGGCCTTCGGCGATCGCTGGTTCCACCTGGACCTTCCCCGCCACCTCGTCCACCTGCCGGCGGAGGCGCTCGTCGCGCGGCTGCGCTCGCTCGGGCTCGAGATAACGCGCGTGAGCCACTGGCGGGGCGGGCAGGCCCTGTTCGGCTGGCTGCACGGGCTGGTCGGCTCGCTGCCCGGCCGCCCGGACCTCTACGACGCGATCCGCCGGCCGGAGGCGCGCAGCCGACCGCTGCCGGGCGGCCGCAGGGCGCTCACGCTCGGCGCCGCGGTCGCGCTCGCGCCGATCGCCGCCGTCTGCACCACGATGGAGATCGCGGCCCGCCGCGGCGGCAGCGTCTACGTCGAAGCGCGCCGTGGCTGAGCGACCGCCGGGCAAGGTCGTCGTGGTGATGCCCGCCATGAACGCCGCGCGGACGCTCGAGCGGACCGTCGAGGCGATCCCGCGCGACTGGGTGGACGAGGTGATCCTCGTCGACGACGCCTCGAGCGACGACACGGTCGAGCTGGCCAGGCGCCTGCCGCTGCACGTGGTCTGGCATCCGCACAACGCGGGTTATGGCGCGAACCAGAAGACCTGCTATCTGGAGGCGCTCCAGCGCGAGGCCGACGCCGTCGTGATGCTCCACCCCGATGGGCAGTACGAGCCCGAGCTGATCGGGCGGATGGTCGAGCCGATCCTCCGCGGGCGCGCCGACCTCGTCCTCGGCTCGCGCTTCGCGGTGCCCGGGATGGCGCTCGAGAACGGGATGCCGCGCTGGAAGTACGTCGTCAACCGGGCGCTCACCGCCATCGAGAACCGGATCATGGGGACGAGCCTCTCCGAGGCCCACACGGGCTACCGGGCCTACTCGCGGCGGCTGCTCATGACCGTGCCGTTCCTGCGGAACTCGCTCGACTTCAGCTTCGACTCCGAGCTGCTGATGCAGACCGCCTACTTCGGCATGCGGATCGAGGAGGTCCCGGCGCGCGGTCGGTACTTCGACGAGGCCTCCACCGTGGGACTGCGGAGCGGCGTCGTGTACGGGGTGAAGACGCTCTGGACGGGGTTGCGGCTGGTGCTGCACCGGGCGAGGATCCTGCCCTCGGCCAAGTTCAAGTCGCGCACCGCGCGGGTGGCGGGCAGTTGAGCGCTCCGGTCACGGGGGAGCGGGTCGTCACCTCGGAGGGCGGCTTCAACCCGACGTGGCAGCGGCACGTGGCGGGCTACGCGCTGTGTGAGCGCTTCCTTCCCCGCGGCCGGGTGGTCGACGTCGGCTGCGGCGTGGGTCACAGCTACCGCCTGCTCGCGCCACGGAGGACCGTGGGGGTCGACGTCGAGGCCGCGGTCCTCGCCGGCCAGGAGCGGCCCACGGTCGCCGCCGACATGCGCAGCCTGCCGTTCGGCGACGGCGAGTTCGACGCGGCCATCGCCGTGCACTCGATCGAGCACGTGCCGGACCCCGAGCGCGCGCTCGGCGAGCTCGTCCGCGTGCTGAGGCCCTCCGGCGTTGCGGTGCTGGTCACGCCCAACCGGCTGACCTTCGGGCCGCCGGACGAGATCATCGACCCCTACCACTACGTCGAGTACGACCCGGCCGAGCTGACCGCGCTGTGCCGGCCCTTCTTCGACTCGGTCGAGCTTGCGGGCATCTTCGGATCGGAGCGCTACCTGGCGATCGTCGCGCGCGAGCGAGCCAGGCTCGATGCCCTGCTGCAGCTCGATCCGTTGCGGCTGCGGCGCGCGCTCCCCCGGCGGGTGCGTCAGCGGCTGTACGACCGGCGGCTGCGGCGCGAGCGCGCGCGTCCCGACCCCGACGCGGAATCCGTTGACATCGACGACTTCGGCCTCGAGCGCTCGTCGCTCGAGCAGGCGCTCGACCTGGTTGCGGTCTGCCGCGGCCCGCGCGGCTCGCTCTAGACTGCATCGTCCTCGGTGGCGCGGTTCCCGTCCGACTTCGACCCCTACGAGCACGACCCGAGCGGCTGGGCGACGTCGATGGCCCAGCACGCCGAGCTGCTGCTCCCCTGCCTGGACGCGGTGGGCGCACGGACCGTGGTCGAGGTCGGGGCGTTCGCGGGCGACCTCACGCGGGTGCTGGTGGCCTGGGCCGGCGAGCGGGGCGCGCGAGTCGTCGCGATCGACCCCGAGCCCCAGGCGAGCCTCGTCGAGCTCGACCGGCGGCATCCCGAGCTCGAACTCGTCCCCGAGACGAGCCTCGGCGCGCTCCGCCACATCGAGCTGCCCGAGGTGGCGATCATCGACGGCGACCACAACTACTACACGGTCAGCCACGAGCTGCAGCTGATCTCCGACCGCTCGGACGGCGGAGCGCTCCCGCTCCTGCTGTTCCACGACGTCTGCTGGCCCCACGGGCGGCGCGACGAGTACTTCTCCCCTGAGCGAATCCCCGACGAGTACCGCCGGCCGCTCCTCGGCGAGGAGGGCGGCCTGTTCCCGGACGAGCCGGGAGCCCGCCCCGGGGGTCTTCCCTATCCGCGCTCGGCCGCCCGCGAGGGCGGCCCGCGCAACGGCGTGCTCACCGCGATCGAGGACTTCACCGCCGGGCGCGAGGACCTGCGCCTCGCGGTGGTCCCGATCTTCTTCGGGTTCGGAGCGGTCTGGCGCCGGGACGCGCAGTACGGGGACGAGCTCGAGCGCATCCTGGGGCCGTGGGACGGCAACCCTCAGCTCGGGCGCCTCGAGTCGAACCGCGTCCACCACCTGGCGCTGGCCCACGCCCGGATGGAGGAGCTATCGAAGGCGCGGGAGCGCCTCTCGCGTCAGGAGGCCGTTCTGCGGCGCCTGCTCGAGTCGAGCGCCTTCTCGGTCGCAGAGCGGCTCTCGCGGCTGCGCATGCGGGCCGGGGTGGCGCCGAGCCAGTCGGTCGTCTCGAAGGACGAGGTCCGACGCGCGCTGACCGACGGCGACGCCTCGGGCTAGGACCGGTTGCCGCGCAGGCGCCCCGCCCGCCAGCGGTTCAGCCGGCGCAGCGGGGCGGTGACCCGCCACGACAGGCTGCCCTCGAGCTCGGCCAGCTCGCGCTCGAGACGGAGCACGCGCGCGTCCGAGCCGAGCAGGTTGGCGTATGCGAGCGCGCGCGCCGCCTCCCGCGCCGCCTCGGCGCGTCGGGCCCGCTCCTTCCAGCCCCGTCCGTCCGGCGCCACCCCGGGCATGCGCCCGTCCCACTTCTCGGCGACCTTGATCTGGGCCTCGACCCACAGCTCGAGGTCCTCGATCAGCTCGAGGCTGCGGTGGTGCACGGCGCGCAGGTCGGCGGTGACCACCCTGCGCCCGGCGGCGCGGGCGCGCATGCAGTAGTCGAAGTCGAACCCGTGACCGAGCAGGAGCCCCTCGTCGAAGCGCAGGTTCCGGACCGCCCATGGCGAGAGCGCCATGAGGAAGCCGTCCACGGTCTCCACCTCCCCGAGCGGCGCCTCCGGGGTCGCCCAGCAGAACCCCGGGAGCTCCCCGCCCCCGTGCTCGTGATAGCGGTGGGTCACCGGCGCCGAGCTGACCACGCCCTCCCACCACGCGATGCTGCGGACGCCGGTCGCCCCGGCGGAGCCGGCGACCGCGACGTCGGGATCCCGAAGCGCGGCCCTCAGCTTCTCGCAGAAGCCGGGGTCGGCGATCTCCGCGTGCGGGTGCACCAGCACGAGCGCTTCGAGGTCGTCATGGGCAGCCGCGGCGTCGAGCAGCAGGTTGTACGTGCGCGCTGTCGTCCCGACCGCGGCGAACGGGTAGACCGCAGAGTCCGGCTCCGCCGCCCGCTCGATCCCGGGCCCCGCATAGCGGCGGTAGGCCTCGGCCTCGGCCACCGAGCAGCCGAACGCGATCACTCCGCCCCGCCCCCCGCGCCGCCCACCGGGCCGCCCGCGGGGCGGGGAGAGGGCAGATCGCGGACGACCGTGTCGCTCGGGCGCCGGGCGCGGAGCCGGAGCGCGCGTAGCAGGCGTAGCGGCGCGGTGATGCGCCACGAGATGCTTTCCCGCGCCTCAGCCAGGGCCCGCTCGAGGTGGAGCACGCGGGCGTCGGCCTCGAGCCCGTTCGCGTAGGCCTTCACGAGCGCGGCCTCGTGCTCGGCCTCGGCCCGCCGAGCGCGCTCCTTCCAGCTCCCGGGCGCGCATCCGACCCCGGGCATGCGCCCGTCCCACTTCTCGGCGACCCTGACGTGGGCTTCGATCCAGCTCTCGGGCTCGCTGACGAGGTCGAGGGAGTGGTGGTGGATCGCCCGGAAGTCGGCGGTCACCACCCTTCGTCCGGCCTCCCGCACCTGGAGGCAGAAGTCGAAGTCGTAGCCGTGGAAGCGGCCGAGCGACTCGTCGAAGCGGATGTTGCGGACGGTCCACGGCGACAGGACGAGCAGGAACCCGTCGACCGTGTCGACCTCGCCGAGGCGCGCGTAGGGCGGCGCCTCCTCCCAGGCCCAGGAGAAGGAGGGCAGGTCGCCGCCCCCGTGCTCCTCGTAGCGGTGGATGAACGAGGCGAGCGCCACCGATCCCTCCCACCAGGCGATGCTCCGCACGCCGACCGCGCCGACGCAGCCGACGACCCCGACGCCCGGGTCCCGCAGGGCCTCCCGCGCCTTCTGGCCGAAGTCGGCGTCGGTGATCTCGGTGTCCTGGTGCACCAGCACCAACGCGTCGAGGCCGTCCACCGCGGCGGCCCTGTCGAGCAGCGCGTTGTAGCTGGCGAAGATCGAGCCGACCGCGGGCAGGGCGAGCAGCTTCGAGTCGGGCTCCATGGCCCGGCGCAGGCCGGGCTCGGCGCAGCGGCGGTAGACCTCCGGCTTGGTTATCGCGCAGCCGAAGACGATCATCCGGTTCCCGGGGCGCGACGCTCCGGCGTCGGTCGACTCGAGCCCCTCGTGTAGGTGCGAACCACGACTCGCAGCACCCCCGGGTACGTCCGGGTGGCGACGGCACGGTATCCGGGAAGTCGCCCTAGCGCTCGCGCTCCCGCCACATCGCTCACGAGGAACACGTGCCGACCGCCCGCCGCGACCGCCCTCCGGCTCGCCGCGGCCGGGGAGACCACCGGGTCGAAGACGGTGAAGGGGTGCTCGTGCTCCTGAGGAGCGTTGGCCCGGAAGACCGGCAGCGGCCGGTGGAGCACCGGATCGAGGTGGGTGAGCGGCCCGGGGCTGAGCACGCCGCTCTCGTCGATCACCGCGTCGCCCGCAGCGGCGCTGCGGTCGATGTACGCCCCCGCCGCCGCGTAGTCCGGGCGCTGGAACCGGCCCTCCAGCATCTTCAGGGCCCCGATCGCGGACGAGGCGATCGCCAGCGACACGACAACCAGGCCGAGGCGGGGACCGGCGGAGACGAGAAGGGTGGCGAGCGACAGCGCGAAGGCCGGCCACGAGGACGCGAGGTTCCTCGTGCTGAAGAGCGTCGTGCTGCCGAAGGCGCTGAAGAGCGCCTCGCCGACCGGCGTGGCGAGCGCGAGCGCCACGATCAGGAGCAGGCGCCTGTCACGGAGGGCGCGGCGGGACCACCGATCCCGCTGCGAGCGAACGACCAGACCGCCCACCGCCACGGCGAGAGTCAACCCGAGCAGCACGAGCGCGGGCCGTCCGGGAAGGTCCCGCAGGGGGGCGATCGACGAATAGGGGTAGCCGACCGACCAGTGCTCGATGCTGAGCCGGACGTGCAGGGCGTCGAAGGGCTGGAGCGCCGAGAGGATGTCGGTGGTCGGGGAGTTCAGGTCGTTGCGGAACCCGGAGAACCATGGGATGTACGCGACCAGGACGGCCAGGTTGGCGAGCAGCGCCGGCCTGCGGGCCTCCGGGTGGGCCCACAGGAGCCAGAGGAGCCCGACGCCGAGCACGAAGACGCAGGTGTAGTGCGTGTAGATGGCCGCGCCCGAGGAGGCGGCGTACGCGACCCACCAGCGCGCGCGGCCGCTATCCACCGCGATGAGCATCGTCAGCGTCGCCAGCGCGACGAACGCCATCACGAGCGCGTAGCCGCGGGCCTCCGCCGAGTAGTAGATCATGAACGGCGCCAGGGCCGTGAGGGATGCCCCGACCGCGCCGGCCGCGCGGCCCACCGTCCGGACGCCCAGCCGATAGAGGATGGGGATGGTCGCGATCCCGGCGACCAGAGACGGCAACCGGAGCATCT
This sequence comes from Thermoleophilaceae bacterium, assembly GCA_035639555.1. Taxonomy (GTDB): domain Bacteria; phylum Actinomycetota; class Thermoleophilia; order Solirubrobacterales; family Thermoleophilaceae; genus DASQXU01. The sequence continues at coordinate 10,615 of DASQXU010000498.1, read as the reverse complement.
CGGGCGTCAGGTCGATTCGCGTCGCGAGCCAGCCCAGCACGAAGGACAGCGGCGGCGTGATCTCGGCGTTCGAGTGGACCGTCGACAGCACGCCGCGAAGGCCGCGCGTCGAGACTATCCAGTACGTCGACAGCTCGTCGGCGAACAGGCTCTGGTGGGCGACGGCGACCCGGAGCGCGGCGCCGGCGAGGGTGACGGCGGCCACGGCGAGCGTGGCCCAGACCCCCGGCCTCGCCGTGACCCGGTCGGCGATGGCCGGGGACCGCACCGGGGCGCCGGCGAGGAGCGGCGTTCCCTGGCCCTGCCTGCTCTCCACCGCGGGAACCCTACCCGTGAGGTAGAGCGTGATCACCGGCGCGCGGAGCTCGAGCACGAGACGCCGAGCCCCCTTCCACCGGCCGACCCCAGGATGGGGCTACTGTAGCCTGCCCGCGAGCTCCCGACGAAGCCCGGACGCAATCGCATGCCCAGCCGCACCCCGGTCGAGGAGGAGATCGCCGCCGCCGAGCCGGAACCGGCGGAGGCGTCCCGCGCCCCGCTCGTGATCGAGGCCCGGGGGATCGAGAAGACGTTCCGCATCCCCCGCACCCGGATCGACTCGCTCAAGGAGCGGGTGACTCACCCTCTTACCCGCATCGAGTACCGAGAGCTCCACGCGCTGCGCGGCATCTCGTTCGACGTGCACAAGGGGGAGTTCTTCGGGATCGTCGGCCGCAACGGGTGTGGCAAGAGCAGCCTGCTGAAGATCCTTGCCGGCATCTATCGAGCCGACGCCGGGAGGATCCGGATGGCGGGACGGGTGGCGCCGTTCATCGAGCTCGGAGTCGGCTTCAACCCGGAGCTCACCGGGCGCGAGAACGCGATCCTGAACGGCGTCCTGATGGGGCTCAGCAAGCGCGAGGCGCGGCGAAGGCTCGACGCCATCCTCGACTTCGCCGAGCTGCGCGACTTCGCGGAGCTGAGGCTGAAGAACTACTCGTCCGGGATGATGGTGCGCCTCGCCTTCGCGGTCATGGTGCAGGCCGACGCCGACATCATGCTGATCGACGAGGTCCTCGCCGTGGGCGACGTCGCCTTCGCCCAGAAGTGCATGGACGTCTTCCACGAGCGGCGGCGGGCCGGCAAGACCGTCGTGCTCGTCACACACGACATGGGCACGGTGCGCTCGCTCTGCCACCGGGGGATGCTGCTCCACGAGGGGCGCATCCTCTACATCGGCGATCCCGACGAGACCGCTCGGCGCTACTACCGGCTCAACTTCGCGCGCCAGGAGGTCCCGAGCCCGGAGGGAGCGCGAGCGGCGGTCCCCGACATCAACGCGCGGGTGCTGCACGCCCGCCTGCGAAACGAGGCCGGCGAGGAGATCCGCCAGGTGGAGCAGGACGCCCCCATGATCCTCGACGCGGTGCTCGAGGCCCGCCGGGACCTGGTCGCGCCCAAGCTCTTCCTGCAGGTCCTGAACGAGCAGGGGGTCGTCGTCTTCGGCTTCAACCGCAGCCTGGAGGAGCGGCGCCTCTCGGCCGGGGAGCGCATGCGGCTGGCCGGCCGGATCGAGAACCGGCTAGTGCCCGGTCGCTACTTCCTCGACTGCTGGGTCCGCCAGGACCAGGACGGGGGCGACATGGCGGTCCAGGGACTCCGGCTGCTCGAGTTCGCCGTGTACGGCACCGCGCCGCCCTACGGGATCGTGTCCGTGCAGGCCGACCTCGAGGCCGCCCCCGAACAGGCGCCGAGCGATGGCTGAGGGAGCGGACACCGCCCTCCGCGACGTCCGCGGCCCGTCTGCGCTCGGCGGCGGCTGGCGGCGCTCGTTGCAGCTGCTCTCCCTGATCGCGGTCACCGACTTCAAGAAGACCTACTTCGGCACGGTGCTCGGCTACCTGTGGTCGCTGGCCCGGCCGCTGATGCTCTTCGGGGTGCTCCTGGCCGTGTTCACCCAGGTGTTCCGGCTCGGCTCCAAGGTGCCCCACTACCCCGTCCTCCTGCTGCTCAACGTGGTGCTGTTCGGCTTCTTCCAGGAGGCGACCACGACCGCCGTCACCTCGATCGTGAGCCAGGAGTCGGTCGTCCGCAAGACGCAGTTCCCGCGGCTCGTCATACCGCTGGCCGTCGTCCTCACCGGCCTGTTCAACCTGGCCTTGAACCTCGTCGTCGTGCTGGTCTTCATCCTCGCCTTCGGGGTGACGCCGCGCTGGAGCTGGCTCGGATTCCCGTTGATACTGCTCCTGCTGCTCGGCATCACCGTGGCCGCATCGATGACCCTCTCCGCCCTGTTCCCGCGCTTCCGCGATACGTCGATCATCTGGTCGGTGCTCGTGACCGTGCTGTTCTATGCCACGCCCGTCCTCTATCCCCTCGAGGTGGTCCCGAAGCTGCTGCGCGACCTGATCCTGGTGAACCCGCTTGCGCCGCTGTTCGAGCTCGCGCGCAAGTGGGTCATCGACCCGGGCGCCCCCGGCCCGGCAGCGGTGGCCGGCGGCGCCGTGCGCCTGCTCCCGGCGATCGCCATCTACATCGCCGTGTGTGCGTTCGCGGTGTGGCTCTTCAGGCGCGAGGCCCCGAGGATCGCCGAGCAGCTCTAGTCGCGCGACCCCCATGTGGAACGGCAACCGAGTCTCCCTGGTCCTCATGACCTACGCCGAGCGCGACTCGATCCGGGCGGTGATCGAGGGCTTCGTCGCGACGGGGGTCGTCGACGAGGTGGTCGTGGTCGACAACAACGCCCAGGCGGGGACCCGGGAGGAGGTCGCCCCCACCCCCGCCCGGCTCGTGTCCGAGCCGAAGCAGGGCTACGGCCACGCGATCCGCCGCGGCCTGGTGGAGGCCACCGGCGACCTCATCGTGCTCGCCGAGCCCGACGGCACCTTCCTCCCTGAGGACATCACCAAGCTGCTCGCCTACTCGGGGGAGTGCGACGCCGTGTTCGGCACCCGCACCACGCGCGAGCTGATCTGGTCGGGCGCGAACATGGACTGGCTTCTGCGGTGGGGCAACTGGGGCGTGGCCAAGCTGATCGAGGTGCTCTACAACACGAGCCACCTGAGCGACGTGGGCTGCACCTACCGGCTGCTGCGCCGGGAGCTCGCGCGGCGGCTGGCCGAGAACATGACGGTCGGCGGCAGCCACGCGGGCGCCGAGATCATGCTCCTGACGATCGTCTCCGGTGCCCGCTTCGTGGAGGTGCCGGTCAACTACCTGCCGCGGGTGGGCACTTCGTCGGTCACCGGGAAGCGGCTGCAGGCGATCGCGCTCGGCCTGCGGATGATCCAGCTCGTGCTGCGGTTCAGGGCGAGCGCCCCCCGGCGGATGCTGCGCCCGCCGCCGCTCGCGGTGGATCCCCACCCGGCGGTCTCCTCCAAGGAGCATGAGCAGCTCCCACTTTGACCGCATCTCGCGGGAATACGACGGCTCGCTTCCCGCCCATGTCGTCGAGCACTACCTCCGCAAGCGCACCGCGTTCGTGGTGCGCCACTGCCCGCCCGGCGCCGCGCTCGACGTGGGCTGCGGCACCGGGGCGCTCGCCGCGCGGCTGGCGGGGGCGGGCTACGAGACGGTCGGGGTGGACCCGTCGGAGGGGATGCTCGAGGTCCTGCGGCAGCGCTCGCCTCAGGTGCGGGCGGTCAGAGCGTCGGCCGAGTCCCTGCCCTTCCCCGACGACAGCTTCGACGTCGTCCTGACCGTTGCGGTGCTGCACCACATCGCCGACCGCGGCGGGGTGCGGCGCACCCTGGCGGAGATGGTGCGGGTGGCAAAGCCGAGCGGGCGCGTGCTGGTCTGGGACCACAACCCGCGCAACCCGTACTGGGGCAACCTGATGGCCCGCGTGCCGCAGGACACCGGTGAGGAGCGGCTGATCCCCGAGGGGGAGCTGCTCGAGGGCCTTCGCGCGGCGGGCGGCGAGGTCCTGCTCTCGGCGCAGCTCGGCCTGGTCCCCGACTTCGTCCCGAGGCGACTCGTGGGCATCGCGGCGGCCGCCGAGCGGGCGGTCGAGCGGACGCCGCTGCTGCGCCGCCTCTGCGCCCACAACGTGATCCTCGCGGCCAAGCGGCCGCCCGCCCGCTGAGCCCAGGCCCCGGGGCCAACGACGTGCACAACCGCGTTAGGACCCGCGCAGGAAAGACTCGACCCGCTGCATCAGCAGGTCGTCGAACGAGCGGTTCCAGTCGCGGCTCCAGTTGACGTCGCTCCCCCGAGCCCGCCGCTCGAAGTCATCCACCCCGGCCGCGGCCTCGCCCAGCGCGCGGGCGACGCCGTCGATCGTCGGCTCGGCCGTGATGATGTTGGGCGAGATCGCCTCCATCGCCTCGGCCGTCTTCGTCTCGAAGCTGTTGGTCACGGTGAGCATCCCGGCCGAGGCCATCTCGATCGGGACGAGGCTCGGGTGCGGGGTGTACATCAGGGCGAGGCCGGCGTCGTGCTCGCGCAGGAGGGCCGCGTAGTCGTCCTGGCCGGCGCGCGGGAGCAGCTCGAGGGTCAGCCCGCCGCCGAGCCCGAGCCGGCGGCGTGAGTCAACCGTCCCGATCCCGTGCAGCTCCCAGCCCTGCTGGAAGGCACCGGCCTCGATGGCGCGGGCCAGCCCGAGCACCCCGAGCTCGAACATGTTGCGCGCGGCGTGTGCCTCGGGGCGGGCGTAGAAGAGCAGCCGGCGGGCGTGGCGGGCGGCGAGCGCGCCCGCGGCGGGCGGGGGGACCGGCGTGATCGCGTTCTCGAACGCCGCCGAGCGGGCGTCGCCCGCCTCCGCGCCCTCCGAGTAGACGCCGATACGGCGCTGGCGAAACCAGTCGCGCAGCAGCTCGGTCGAGAACAGCGCGACGTGTGCAAAGCGGTAGCTCTCGGTGGCCAGCGCGGCGAAGCTCCCCATCGGGAAGGTGAACGGCTCGTACTCCTGGATCAGGTAGAGGAAGCGTCCGCCGCCGAGCGCGGCGCGCGCGGCATGGGCCACGTGCGCCGTCCACCACGTGGTGGCGATGAAGCGGTCGGAGCGGCTCACCTCGAGGCCGGGGGACTCGCGGCCGAACTCGACCTCGACGCGCTCGAACAGCCCGGCCAGCCCGACGTAGGACTCGAGCCGCTGCCGCCAGGTCGGCGGCAGGGCGCCGACCGGGTCCACGGTCACGATCCGCACGCGCGCGCCCCGCTCGGCGAGGCGGCGGGCGAGGTTGAGCTTCGCGATGTAGCCGCCGAAGAAGTGCTCGAGGTCGATCGTCGGGATCAGCAGGTTGACCCGCTCCGGAGCGTCGTCGCCCACCGCGAGCCGCAGCGGGGCGATCTTGTCGCTCACGAGCTGGACGGTCGGGCTGTCGGGCGGCCGGCGGCCGGGGGTCTGGACGAGGGTGGTCGGCGGTAGCGCGTCGATCCGAAGCCGTCGCCGCGGGCGCTCCACCCCCCGCGTCGCGGCGCGGGCGAGCCGCCGCCAAGCGAAGCCGAAGAACAGCCCGAGCTCGGCGCCGAGCGTCTCGGGGCGGCGGGCGGCCAGCTCGCGTGCCCCGCGCGCGGCCAGCCACCCGAGGGCGGGCGTGGACCGGTCGGCGCGCAGCAGGTGCTCGAGCGCGCGCCGCTTGGCCGGGCTGATCTCACCGCCGCAGCGCATCAACAGCACCGTCGCGAACTGCATGAGGCGGCATCCATCCACGAAGAAGGTGAGCCGCCAGCGCCTGACCCGGTCGCGCAGCGGGCGCCGCAGCGAGCGAAGACGCTCCCCGAGCGCCGGCATGCGGTTGGCCTCGGCGTGGCCCAGGACCGCCCCGCCGTGCTGGACGTAGTCGTAGAGCGGGCGCTCGACGAAGCCGATCTCCCCCAGCGCCAGCGCGGTGAGCGCCACCCAGTGATCGTGGAAGTGGCCGAACTGCGCGGGCGGGAAGGGGAGCGCGTAGTCGAGCAGCTCCCGCCGGAACAGCGACGCGCCGCCGGTCACCGCGTTTGCCACCAGCAGCGACGAGATGTCCCAGTGGTTGTTCCGCCGCTCGGCCCAGTAGGTGTCCGAGACGACCTCGCCGTCGCGGCTCACGATGCGCGCATCCGAGTAGACGAGCTGGTTGGCCCCGAGCGCGCCGAGGAGAGTCTCGAGCTTCCCCGGCTGCCAGAAGTCGTCCTGGTCCGCCATCGCCACGTGACGAGCGGCGGCGGGCGCGAGCGAGAGCGCCCGCTCGAAGTTGCCGTAGAAGCCGAGCCGCCGCGCCGAGCGCGAGAGCACGAAGCGGGGGTCGCCGTCCACCATCTCGCGCATGGCGGCGAACAGCTCGGGCCTCGAGCAGTCGTCGCTCAGGATGCAGACCCAGTTGCGGTGGGTCTGGGCGCGGATCGACTCGAGCTGGCGGCGCAGCAGCCCGAGCGGCGGGTCGTGGGTGGCCATGCAGATCGCGACGAACGGCCCGGCGCCGGGCTCGGGCTCGTCCAGGTCGAGGGGGTCGGCCGCGCGGTCGGAGGTCGGGATCCGGGCGAGCTCGACGCCGAGCTCGCTCCCGTTCTCGAGCGTCGCGCGCAATCCGAGCACGAGCTGCCGCCGACCCCGGCGCGGGGCGACGCGCGCGACGCCCCAGAAGCCGGTCCGGTAGCTGTGGAAGAGGGGATCCTCGACCGACTCGGGATCGGAGGCGAGGCCGGCGGTGGCGAACGGGTCGAGCGCCGGGTGGAGCGCCTCGAACACGTCCCGGCGCGGCATGGCGTGGTCCATGAGCGGCTGGCGCTCGCCGTCGACGACCAGCTCGAGCGAGCGGACGCGCGCGCCGGGACAGAAGCACCAGCCGCAGACGAAGAGCGCCGTGCCGGTCCCGACAGCGAGCGCGTGCGGGAGCGGATGGTCGAGGCCGAAGCGCAGGCCCTGCTCGGGCGCCGGCCCGGAGGCGGGCCGGCCGGCGGTAGCCGGGTTATCGGTGACCGCGCCCAACCGCCCTCACCCTACACGTGGCCTGCCGCGGGGCGCCACGGCGTCTGCTAACAATCGCTGCGATGCGCCTCGCCGTTTGCACACTCGTTGCCGTGGTCGCGCTCGCCGCTCCCGGCGTCGCGATCGGGCAGAGCGCGGGCGACAACCAGTACGTCGACCCGTTCGCCGGCCAGCATGGCTCCTCGGGCGGGGGGAGCTCCAGCGCACCGCAGCACACCGCGGGGCAGCCCTCGCAGGGGAGCGGCTCGAGCGGGAGCGGGACCGGGAGCGGGAGCGGGGGCTCGGCCACCGGGTCGGGGACCTCGACGGGGAGTGGAACATCGGCCACCACGAGCGGAAGCTCGACCCCTTCGAGCGGCGGCTCGGCGTCCTCGAGCGGCACGACCAAGAGCAGCCAGGCAGGCGGCGACGCCGCGAGCGGCGGGCCCGCCGCCACCTCGAGCGGCCAGCTCGCGCGTACCGGTGAGCCGCTCGGGCCGCTCTTCGTACTCGGCGGCCTCCTCATCCTCGGCGGCTTGGCCCTGCGGCTCGCCGCAACGCCAGACGGGGCGCTGCGAGGGCGCCTCGCTCTCCGCCGGCATCGCTAGCTCAGCGTGCGGCCGGTGAGGCACGGGCTGGCCCTCGCGGCGCTCATCACCGCCGTCCTCGCCCGGCCGGCGGCCGCCATCCCACCCGCTCCCTTCGGCCACGCCTGCCGCGCCGAGAACGGGGTCCGTTTCTGCCCGACGACGGCCGACGCCCAGCGGGTGTCGAGCTTCGACGGCGTGCCGCTCGACGTCGACGTGACGCTGCCGCGAGGCGGTGACGGACCCTTCCCGACGATCGTGATGCTCCACGGCCTCGGGGGCTCGAAGTCGAACTTCGAGGGCACGAGCCCGGCCGGCCACTACGACAACGTCTTCTACGCCAGGCGGGGCTACGCGGTCGTGAACTACAGCGCCCGCGGCTACGGACGCTCCTGCGGCCCGACGGCCCCTCACGTCGGCGCCTGCGCGCGCGGCTGGACACATCTGGCCGACCAGCGCTACGAGGTGCGCGACACCCAGCACCTGCTCGGGGTGCTCGTCGACGAGGGCGTCGCGCGGGCCGGCGCGCTGGGCGTCACCGGCGTCTCCTACGGCGGCGGGCAAGTCCAGAGCCTCGCCCGGCTGCGCGATCGGGTCCGCCTTCGGAACGGCAGGCTCGTGCGGTGGCGGAGCCCGGCCGGCCGGCCGCTGCGGATCGCGGCGGCGTTCTCGGTCATCGGCTGGTCCGACCTGACCTACGCGCTCGTCCCCAACGGGCGCTTCCTCGACTTCCACGACGCGGCGCTCGCCCAGAGCCGGCGACCGCTCGGGATCGAGAAGCAGAGCTACGTCAACGGCCTGTACCTAGTCAACCAGCTCCGCTCGTATTTGGCGCCCCCGGGCGCCGACCCCACCGCCGACCTGACGACCTGGCGTCGGATCAGCGACGCCGGCGAGCCCTACGGGGCCGACGCGCTCAGGTTGGCTCGCGAGCTGACCGTGTTCCACAGCGCCGCCGGCCTCGGCCGGGCGACCGCGCCGCTGCTGCTCCAGAGCGGCTTCACCGACGACCTCTTCCCGCCGGAGGAGTCGCTGCGGGCCTACCAGACATTCGGCCGCGTCCCTCGGGCCTACGTGGCCCTCCAGCTCGGCGATCTCGGCCACCCGCGCGGCGGCAACAAGGCGAACACGCGCATCTACTTCAACGACCAGGGGGCACGGTTCTTCGACGCGCTGCTGAAGCACAGCGGCCGGCCGCCCCGGAACCGGAGCGTCACCGCGTTCACGCTCACGTGCCCGAAGGCCGCTCCGGGGGGCGGCCCCTACCGCGCCCGCAGCTGGCGGCGGCTCCACCCCGGCGCGTTCCGCTTCGGCGGCCGGCGCGTTCAGCGCGTGAGCTCCGCCGGAGGCAACCCCGCGACGGCCGCGGCCTTCGACCAGGTCGCCTCGGGCGATCCGTGCCTGACCGTCCCGGCCGAGCGGGCTCCGGGCACCGCCATCTACGAGCGCCGCGTTCGGCACTCCTTCTTGATGCTGGGACTCCCCACCGTCCGCGCCAGCATCCGGACGATGGGCCGCTTCGGCGAGCTGGCGGTCCGGCTGTGGGACGTCGCGGACGGCCGGCAGCGGCTGATCTCGCGCGGTGCGTACCGGCTGCGAAACGGCCAGCGCGGGCGGATCACCTTCCAGCTCTTCGGGAACGGCTGGCGATTCAGTCGTGGACACGTCGTCAAGCTCGAGGTGCTCGGCCGCGACCCGCGCTTCCTGCGCCCGAGCAACGGGACGTTCTCCGTCCGGGTCGGGCGGCTCGCGATCGAGCTGCCGACGCGCGAGGGCCCGAGCCGGCGGCTGGGGATCTCCCACCCACGGCTCGCTCCCTGAAGCCGGCCCGCCACGCGGCCCGCCCCCGATGCCTGGACGGTTAGGGAGTCCATGGACTCCTCAACCGTCCAACCGTTGCTCAGGGCACTGGCGCAGCCGCACTCCGAGTTCGCATAAGCTGCCCGCGCACTCGTGCGCGGAAAGGACTCCCCGTTGAGTAGACCGGTGGCGCTCGCCATCGCGGTCATCGCCACGCTGGCGCTGACCGCCGGTCCGGCCGAGGCAGGGGCCAAGCGCTCGACCAAGGTGACGGTCATGACGCGGAACCTGTACCTGGGCACGGACCTGATCCCCATCGCGACCCAGCCGACCGAGGCCGCCTTCGAGCAGGCGGCGACCCGCGGCTTCAACAACGTCAAGGCGACCTCCTTCCGGAAGCGGGCGATCCTGCTCACGCGCGAGATCAAGCGCGGCAGGCCCGATCTCATCGGCCTCCAGGAGGTGGCGCTCTGGCGCACCGGGCCCAAGGACGGGATACGCAGCAACGAGCGCGCGGTCGCCTTCGACTGGCTCGCGCTCCTGCGCCGCGCGCTCGGGCGGGCCGGCCTGCGCTACCGCGTGGGCGGGGTCCAGCGCGAGTTCGACTTCTCGGCCCCGAGCTCGGCCGGCTTCGACCTCCGCCTCACGATGCGCGACGCGATCCTCGTCAAGCGGCGCCCTGGCCTCAGGGTGCTCCGAAGCCACGGGGATAACTTCAGGAAGCTCCTGACCTTCCCGATTCCGGGCCTCGGCGTTACCGTCCCGGTCAAGCGGGGCTGGGTCTACGCCGACATGAAGCTCGGCCGCCGGCGCTTTCGCTTCCTGGACACCCACCTCGAGGCCTACGGCGCCTCGTTCCGCCTGGCCCAGGCGAGGGAGCTGATCGCCAGCGGTGGGCCGGCGCGCTCCGGCCGGCGGCTGATCCTGGTCGGCGACCTGAACTCCGACCCGAACGGCAACCCGAACGGCATGGGTGATCCGGCGCCCTACAACGCGCTCACGTCGTTCGGCTTGCGGGACACCTGGCGGCTCGTCCACCCGGTGAGCAAGGGCTACGAGTGCTGCCTCAAGCACATCGGCGCGGACGGGCTGCCCGACCTGCGCGACCCGCCGCCCTTCCCGGCCGACCACCGGATCGACCACGTGCTGATCAAGGGCCGGGTCAGGGCGCTCGCCGCCCATCGGGTCGGCCTCGACCCGAGGAACCGCACGGCGTCCGGGCTGTGGCCCTCGGACCACGGCGGCGTGGTGACCACGCTGCGGCTGCGCTGACCGCGCCGATGCGGGCGCGGACGCTGGTCGCCGCTCTGGCCCTCACCCTGGCGCTGGCGCCGCCGGCGAGCGCGCGCGACTACTCGAGCAC
>DASQXU010000497.1:0-3442 GCA_035639555.1 Thermoleophilaceae bacterium | reverse complement strand
TCATCTCCCTCCTCAACGCGTTCACCGGCCTCGCCGCCGCCTCCTCGGGCTTCACCCTCCAGAACTACGTCCTGATCATCAGCGGCGCGCTGGTCGGGGCTTCGGGGACGATCCTGACCCAGCTGATGAGCCACTCCTTGGGCCGCTCCCTGCCCAAGATTCTGTTCGGCGCGCTCGGCGGAGGGGAGGCCGAGGAGGCCGTGGAGGAGGAGGAAAAACCGGTGCGCCGGGCGAGCGCCGAGGACGTGGCCGGCGTCCTCGTCCACCAAGCCGACTCGGTCATCCTGGTTCCCGGCTACGGCCTGGCCGCCGCCCAGGCGCAGGGCGCCATGGCGAGCTTGATGGAGGCCCTCGAGGCCAAGGGCAAGAGCGTCCGCTTCGCCATCCACCCCGTGGCCGGGAGGATGCCCGGGCACATGAACGTCCTGCTCGCCGAGGCCGACGTCCCCTACGACAAGCTGGCCGACCTCGAGGACGTGAACGACGACTTCCCGGACACCGACGCCGTGCTCGTGGCCGGGGCGAACGACGTCGTCAACCCGAAGGCCAACGAGGAGGGCGACACCCCGATCTCCGGCATGCCGATCCTGAACGTGGCCGAGGCCAAGCAGGTGATCTTCGTCAAGCGCAGCTTGAGCCCCGGCTTCGCCGGGATCGACAACCCCCTCTTCTACGACCGGGAGAAGACGATGATGCTCTTCTCGGACGCCCGGGACGGCCTTGAAGAGGTGGTCGAGTCGGTGAAGAAGAGCTAGAAGAGCCCGATGCCGGCCCCGCCCAAGGTCCGCCCGCGCGGCCTCGCCGACTACCTCGAGGTCCTCACGCGCGCCGTGTTCCAGTCCGGCCTGAACTGGCGGGTGATCGACGCCAAGTGGGAGGGCTTCCGCGAGGCGTTCCGCCGCTTCGACCCAGCCTGGGTGGCGGCTCTGACACCCGACCAGGTCGACGAGCTGGCCGCCGATAAACGCATCGTCCGCAACCGCCGGAAGATCGAAGCGACGGTGAACAACGCCCAAGCGATGCTCGAGCTCGACGCCCAGCACGGGGGTTTCGGGCGCTACCTCCGCTCGCACGGTGGCTTCGAGGAGACGGTCGCCGACCTCCGCCGGCAGTTCGCGTTCCTCGGGGAGACCGGCGCGTACTTCTTCCTCTATGTCGTCGGCGAGCCCGTGCCGCCCCACGAGGAGTGGGCGGCCGGCCGCCGCCGGGGGGCCCGGTAGTGGTGTACCTCGGTCAGAATGCAGGAGCGGTGGCCCCGCTTGAGATCACGAGCCATGCCTTCGAGAACGTGGGGCGATTCCCCGCCGGAACACGTGCGACGGCGAGAACGTCTCGCCGCCGCTCTCCTTCACTGACCCGCCGGAGGGAACGCGCTCGCTGGCCCTCGTCGTGGATGACCCGGACGCTCCGGTCGGCACCTTCGTCCACTGGCTCGGGTGGGGCATCGAACCCGCCGCCGGCGGCCTCGAGGAGGGCCGGGCCGCGCCGCGCGAGGGCCGCAACGGCTTCGGCACGGTCGGGTACGCGGGCCTGTGCCCTCCGCCCGGTCACGGTCGCCACCGGTACTTCTTCCGCATCCACGCGCTCGACGCCGAGCTCGACCTCGAGCCCGGCGCGGAGCCGGCCGAGCTCGAGCGCGCGCTCGACGGCCACGTACTCGAGGTCGCCGAGCTGGTGGGCGGGTACGAGCGCTGAGCAGGCGTGCCCGGGCGTCCGCGACTCGTCGGCATCAACCACGTGGCGCTCGAGGTGGGCGACGTCGAGGAGGCGCTGGCCTTCTACGGCTCTCTGTTCGACTTCGAGCTACGCGGCCGCCTGCCGGGGATGGCCTTCCTGGACATGGGCGACCAGTTCGTGGCCCTCTCCGAGGGTCGACGGCAGCCGCCCGATGACGGGCGCCATTTCGGCGTGGTCGTCGATGACAAGCGGGCCGTGCGCCGCGCGCTCACCGAGTCGGGCGTCGAGATCGTCCCGAGCCGCGGACTCAACTTCCGGGACCCCTGGGGCAACCGGATCGAGGTCGTCGAGTACGCCGACATCCAGTTCACCAAGGACGCCGGCGTGCTCGGCGGAATGGGCCTGCGCGGGCTCGACAAGTCCCCGGAGGCGCTTCGCGAGCTGGAGCAGAAGGGCCTGCGCGGGCACGCTCGGTAGCGTGGGGGACATGGCCTCCGACTGGCCGGCGATTTCCTACGACCAGTGGAGCGCGACCTGCGACACGCTGCACGCCCACACCCAGGTCCTCGGCAAGCTCGCCGTGGTGCTCGCTCCGCCCGAGCCACAGCTCCAGCACGCGGCCCTGCGGCTGACCGCACGCGGATGGGAGACGGCGCTCCTTCCGGCGCCCGACGGCTCGGGACTGGTCGTCGCCCTCGACCTACGGACGGACGAGGCGGTCGTCGAGCACAGCGACGGGCGGGTGGAACGCGTCGCTCTATCGCCGGACCGTGCGGTCGGCGAGGTGGCGCGCGAGGTACTCGAGGCGGTCCGCCGCCTTGGCGGTCCGGTCGAGATCGACCCGACCCCCCAGGAGGTGCCGTGGACCGTGCCGCTCGACCGGGACGCCGAGCACCGCCGCTATGACCATCGCCAGGTCGTAACTTACTTCGACGCCGCGACCAGAGCCGCGCTGGTCCTCGCCGAGTTCCGCGCGCCGTACCGTGGGCGCTCGACGCCGGTCAACGCGTGGTGGGGCTCGTTCGACCTCGCGGTGGGCCTCTTCTCCGGCGAGCAGGCCGATCCGCCGTCGGACGACTTCATCATGCGCAACGCCATGGACGCCCAAGAGGTGGCCGTCGGCTGGTGGCCCGGCGACCAGCGGTACGGCAAGGCCGCCTTCTACGCCTACGCGCACCCCGCGCCGGAGGACTTCGCCCGCGCGACCCTCTCCCCCGCCGGAGCCCGCTGGGATGCGGCGCTCGGCGAGTACATCCTCGACTGGGACGATGTGCGCGCCAGCCCAGACCCGCATCAGGCCGCGCTCGCGTTCGCCCGCTCGGCCTTCCGGCACGCCTGCACGGTGTGCGATTGGGACCCGACGCTACTGGCCAGCGCCGAGGGAGCGCCCCCGCCGGTCGAGTAGGTCTCCGCCCTGGCGCCGCCGCCAGCACTACCGGCATAACGCGGGCGGCTGGCGCGAGACGCCCCTCGCCTCACGCCCTCCGGCCTTACTTGATCGATCCAGCAGATCTGCTACTGTATCGGCCCAGAACTGAATCGATACAGACATCCCGAGGTCAGGAGGTGACGCATGATGCTTCCGATCGCTGCCCACTTCGCGCGCGCATTGACCGAGGAGCGGGCTCAGTCCACGCTCCCGGGCGCGCTCGCTCGGACCGAGGCCAGCGGCCGGCCCACGGCCGCTCGTCTGGGCCGCCGTCGCCTGGCGGGGACGCTCCGGCGGGCGGCAGACCGGCTCGAGCCCGTGACAGACTAGGCACCG
>DASQXU010000496.1:0-7318 GCA_035639555.1 Thermoleophilaceae bacterium | reverse complement strand
CGCGATGCCCTGCTTGTAGGCCTCTACGTAGGGCCCCTTCGTGAGCTGGAACCCGCGCAGGGGGTCAGGCTCGGCGTCAGCCTCCCGGACGACCGGGGCGAGAACGTTCTCGGCGAACTGGCGAACGTCGGCCCGGATCCTCTGTTGATCAGGGGTCGGGGTGAAGTCAATGGCCATTTTGCTCTTGCTCCCTCGATGAAGAGCTGCATAGGAGCAGCGAAGTGGAGGCGGGACGGGGGTCCGACGGGGGCCCGCGGGGCCTAAAGAGCCCGAGCGTCTCGGGCAGTCGAGAGCCCCACAGTGAGACGAACTCTCCCATCCGAACCTGAGACCGCGCCCTTCCAGTGGTCCGGGGGTCGCCTCCGCGACCCGTCCTGCGCGGTGCAAGACGCGCTGAGTGTAGCTGTCGAGCAGCCACCGGAGGCTCAGCAGGGGACGGAGCCGGGCGAGTCTGGCGCGCGCCTGACGCGCAAGGCGGCTTCCAAGTACGTCGCCCCACGGATGCTGATGCTCGAGGCTCCACACCCGTTCGAGTTGGGACGCGATCTTGCAGCGGCTCGGCGCTGGCGCACCGCGGCCGTAGACTGGGCGCGCGCCACTGCCAATCCGCGAGCAGGGCCTCGTCGTGGCAGACCGTCCTCCGCCAGATCTTCGCGAGCAGCTGCGAAACACCGTCAGTCCGCAGGCGCTCGTGGCAACCGTCGTCGGGGCGGCGGTCGCGGCTCTCGTCGGCAAGCTCACCGCCTATCTCTTCGTCGCCGCGGCGATCTTCCTGTTCGCCGTGGCGGCCACCGTCCTGTACTCGCGTGCCAGGACACCCACCGCCGAGGGGTTCAAGCGCCGCTTTCTGATCGGAGTGGCGTGAACCGCCGCACTTCCCAGCTGCGGAACACTGGCCTACGGGATCCCCAACGAGTTGACGAAGGGAGTCCGCTCCGAGGAGAAGCTGGTCTCGTCGCTATCGGCTGGTCAGGACCTCTCCCGCTTTCGCGCCACCCTCGGGACCCCGGACACCAAGAGACCCGCAGGCGACTTCCTCGTCTACCAGTTCCGGAGAAGCCGAGCCACGCTGCAGGCGGTCGTCAACCGCGTGGGCGAAGTCGTCTCATATGCCGTGTACGCGAAGACGACTGACTTCCGTCCCCGGTTCGACCACGGACTGCGGGCCACGCTCAACAGCACGACCGTGGACGACGCGTTCGGAGGCACTTCGCTCGGGGCCAACCTCTACTGGGGAGCCCACAAGGCGGGCTACTTCGAGTACTTCGGTGGCTTCAACGCGGTCGAAGGGCGCTACTTCGTGCTCGGCGTGAGCGATGCGAACACCACAGAGGTATCGACCGCCGCGGTCTGCAAGGCGGTCACCGGGGGCCTTGCCGCCTGCAACTTCTCTACGGGGAACGAGCTGAGCGGCAGGATGCTCGCGTGTGTGAAGTCGGCGGGGGTCGGCCGGCGCCTGCGGTCGACCCTCAGGGCAACGTCTATATCGAGACCGCTCCAGGGCGCTCCCTCCTCCCGGCGATGCTCTACCCACCCGACGAGGCGGCGAACTTGGGAGTCTGAGCTGCGCGGACCGCGGCCGACCGTTTCGGCGCGCCCGCCGACTACCCGTCGGCCATGCGTCCGCCGCGCGGGTTCGTCTCAGGGCCCTCCTCCCGCAGCCTGGCAGCTTCGAGGGCGGTGCCTAGGTCCCGACCCCACTCGAAGCGGACGATCCTGCCGTCGCGCAGCGTCCAGGTGTGGGCCTCCTTCTGGACAATCTCAATCTCGGTCCCACGAGCGCGCGCATAGAAGGTGAGCGCCGCAACCACGGTATCCCCAAAGTCGTGGAGCTCGTTCAGTTCGTAGCGGGGCGAGTCGAAGAACTCATGCGCGCTCTTCACCGCCTGCGCCACCTCGGCGCGGCCGCGACGAACACCTGGTTCGATTGCCTCGGGGGGATTGACGTATTCGATGTGCGGAGCCGTGAGGTCGAGGAGCTGACGCGGATCTTGCTGGAACATCTCCTGCTCGTATATCCGCCGGACGACTTCCACGTTCTCCCGCGACATCGCCCTACTCGCTCAGGCCCGCGGCCTGGAGGGCTTCCTTCCAGGAAAGGAACTGTTGATCTAGCTCCACGTTGCTCGCGCTCCTTCTCATCTGAAGGCGTCCGGCCCGACGAGCGAGTCTCCCAGGTCCCGAGTCTCGCGTGGTCGAAGCGAAACACCTGTCCTAACGGTTCCCAGGGTCGAGCTTGGCTCTAGCAGGCCCAATCCGGCTCTGGAGTGGGTGCGCGCTGGATGTAGCACACAGAGGCGATTCGGCTCCAGGGCGCGGTTTCCGCCCCCTCGGGGGAAGTCGGCGATATTGGCGTGACCCATGAACGTCGCGAGCGCCTCGGCATTCTCCCCGGCCGCATCAGGCTTGCGTAGGTGTGGCGCGCCTCGTGCGGCGGGAGGCCCGGAAGGCCAGCGTCCTCCCAGGTCCTCGGCCGCGCGTTCCGCCTGTCTGCGGGGCCTCCCGCTCGGAGGCGAACACCCGCCCCTCGCCGCCCGTGGTCACTTCGAGGCGAGGTCGCGCCGAAGTCGCGCCACGGCAAGCAGCGTCCCCGTGCCTGCCGTCCCGCGCGAGGGTGCCAGCCGCGCCGCACCCGGATCACTCCGGTAGCCAGGTCGACGTCCCCCCAGCGCAGCGCCACCAGCTCCCCGGCGGGTGCAGGCCGGCGTAGAACGCAGTCGCCCACAACCGGCGGTCCTCGGCCGGCAGGGCGGCGAGTAGCCGCTCGGCCTCGGCCGGCGAGCAGAATCGCCTCTGCTTCGAGCGGACGGCCGGGAGCTCGAGCCCACGGGTGAGCCTGGCGGAAGATGGCCCGCAGCGGGGTGACCGCAGCACAGCTTCCGGCCTTCCGTCCGAAGGAATCGCGCTCCGAGTTAGGCTCGCGCCTCACGGTTTGCGACAGCGAGGGGAGCGAGATGCCGGCGAAGATCGTGATGTCGAATGGCGAAGAGCTCGTCGTTGACATGGACGCCGATCGAGTGAGCGAGATCCTCAGCGGGGACGCACGCTTCTCCACATTCGAAGTCGACAAGAGGGGGCGGCTCTACGTCAACCGTGAGCAGGTCGCCTACGTGGGGGAGCACAAGCGCTCCGAGCCGATGTTTGCTTTCCGCTAGCACCTCGACCCGAGCGGTCGCCTAGCGGTCGCCTAGCGGTCGAAACCCGCACTCAGAGCTCAATCCGGCTCTGGAGCGGGGCCGCGCTAGATGTAGTACATCGTCGCCCCGGCCGCCCGAGCCTCCTGCTCGGCCACGTCCGCAATGGTCGTGCGGGCTAGCACCGCACGCACGGCGTCCACCGTCTCGACCCAGACGTGGCCCGCCTCGGGCGCCTCGGCGCCGAGCTCCCCCTCGAGCAGCTCGACGACCTCGAGGGTCGAGATCTCGGCCGGCGGGCGGGCGAAGGAATAACCGCCCTTCACGCCGCGCTGGCTGTGCAGGATGCCGCCCCTCCGGAGCGCGGCGAACAACCCCTCGAGGAACTGGACCGGGATGTCGCGGGCCCTGGCGATGTCGCCGATCGGGACCGGGGCGGCGGAGCCGCGGCGCGCGAGCTCGGCCAGGGCGCGCACCGCATAGGGCGACTTCGACGTTATGGCCAGCAAGGCAGGCGGACTTTAGGGTATGCGGGTGACGCTCCTGCGCCGCCTTCGGGCCTGGATCCCGCCCGTGGTGCTGATGGCGGCGATCTTCGTCCTCTCGGCCCAGCCGGACCTGAACTCGGGCCTCGGCGCGATCGACCTCGTCGGGCGCAAGCTCGTGCACTTCGCCGAGTACGCCCTCCTCGCGTTCCTGTGGTGGAGGGCCCTGGTGGGGCGCACGGCGTCCGCCTCCGCCGCGCTCGCCGCCTTGCTGATCGCCTCGGCCTACGCGGCGAGCGACGAGTACCACCAGAGCTTCGTAGCCGGCCGCCACGCGAGCGCGGTTGACTGGGCGATCGACGTCGCGGGCGCCGCGACGGCGATCGTCGCCGTGCGCCGCTTCGCCCGCGCCCGCACCCTCTCGGCCTAGATCAACCTCCGCCGGGTGCCGATCGAGTCCCGCGACCGGTCGTGCGTTCGCCGCCGCCCGGCTTGCCGCTTCGGCGCGGTCGATCCGCCTCGGCCCTCGGAGCCTGGCCACCTTGGAGTTGGCCAGTATGCGCGAGCGCTGCTCGCCGGAACGCCCGAGCTCGAGTCATCGCCACGCGGACTCGGCTGGTCGTGCGGGCGCCCGTGCCGCGAGGCCGCGTACGCAAACCTGACGCGTGGTGCAGGCGCGGCCGAAGCGGAACCGCGTTAGCCCGAGCCCGTCCGCTCCAGGGCGGCGTCGATCCGGGCGATCGCCTCGTCGCGCCCGAGCGCGGCCACGGACTCGAAGATGCCGGGCGAGACCGTGCTTCCGCTGATCGCCACCCGCACGGGCTGGAAGACGTCCCTCGGCTTCACCCCGAGCCGCTCCACCACGCTCCGGAGCGCGCGCTCGACGCCCTCTCGGTCGAACGGCCGAGCCTCGGCCAGCGCGGCGCGCGCCTCGCGCAGCCGCTCGGGCGCGCCGTCCCGCATGACCCGCTCCCAGGCTTGCTGGTCGATCGGCCGCCGCTCGACCAGAAAGCCGGCCAGCGGCCAGAAGTCGGCCAGGGTCTGCATCTTCTCCTGGGCCACCGTTGCCGGCTCGAGCAGCCCATCGCGCCCGGTCAGCTCCTCGAGGCGGGCCGCCAGCTCGGCCGGCTCGAGCTCCCGCAGATAGCGCCCGTTCATCCAGCGAAGCTTCTGCTCGTCGAAGACGGCCGGCGAGCGCGACACCCGGTCCAGCGAGAAGTGGCGGATCAGGTCGTCGGTCGAGATGAAGGTGGTGCTCTCGTCGAGCCCCCAGCCGAGGAGGGCCAGGTAGTTGCGAACCGCCTCGGGCAGGTAGCCGCGCGCGCGGAGCTCTTGCACCGACGCCGCCCCGTGGCGCTTCGAGAGCTTCCTGCCGTCGGGGCCATAGAGCAGCGGCAGGTGGGCGTAGACGGGCGGATCGGCACCGAGGGCGCTGATGATCATCAGCTGGCGCGGCGTGTTCGAGAGGTGGTCCTCGCCGCGGACGACGTGGCTGATCCCCATGTCGAGGTCGTCGACCGCCACCGCCAGGTTGTAGAGCGGGCTGCCGTCGGAGCGGGCGATCACGAAGTCGTCGATCGCCTCGTGCGGAAAGCGGACCTCCCCCCGGATCGCGTCCTGGATCACCGTCTCGCCCTCCGGTACCCGGAAGCGGACCGCGCCCTCGTCCTCGTAGGCGCTGCCGCTCTCGAGCAGCGCGTCGATCGCCTCGCGGTGGCGGTCGGCGCGCGCGGCCTGCGAGTAGGGGCCCTCGTCCCAGTAGAGCTCGAGCCAGCGGAGCGCGTCGAGGATCGACTCCACGTTCTCCGGGGTCGAGCGCTGGCGGTCGGTGTCTTCGATGCGCAGGACGAAGGCGCCGTCCGAGCCGCGGGCGAGCAACCAGTTGTAGAGGGCGGTGCGAGCGCCGCCGATGTGCAGCGCCCCGGTGGGCGACGGAGCGAAGCGGACCCGCATCGGTGAAGCCATCTCCGCGCCGATGCTAGTCCGGCAGCGAGGATCCCGGTCGGCCTGCTAAGAGAGGGACGTGCTGATCGGAGCGCACGTCTCCGCCGCCGGCGGGCTGGTCAAGGCCCACGAGCGCGGGGTCGAGCTCGGCTGCAGCGCGATCCAGGTCTTCAACCAATCACCGCGCCAGTGGCGGCCGACGCGCTTCAGGGACGCCGACCTGGCCGCGTTCCGCGAGCTGATGGCCGACGGGCCGATCGAGTCGATCGTGGTCCACGCCGTCTACCTGATCAACTGCGCGGCCAAGGATCGCGAGATCAGGCGCAAGTCGATCGAGTCCCTGGTCCACGCCCTCCGCCTGGGCGACGCGATCGACGCCGACGGCGTGGTGATCCACCCCGGGTCGGCGCTCAAGGAGCCAAAGCACGAGGCGATGCAACGGGCGGGCGACGCCTTCGGGCAGGTGCTGTCCGAGACGGATCACTGCTCGCTGCTGCTCGAGGACACTGCGGGCGGCGGCGCCACGATCGGGCGCAGCTTCTCGGAGCTCGCCGAGCTCATCGAGCTGGGCGGGGCCGGCGAGCGCCTCGGGCTGTGCCTCGACTGCTGCCACATGTACGCGTCGGGCTTCGACATCTCGACCGCCGACAAGCTGGCCGGGGTGGTCGACGAGTGCGTCGGGACCGCCGGGCTCGACCGCGTGCGGTGCCTGCACGTGAACGACTCGAAGACCCCGCTCGGGTCGAACAGCGATCGCCACGCGCCGCTCGGGACCGGGGAGCTCGGCCCACGCGGGTGCGCCGCCTTCCTCTCCGAGCCCCGCTTCGAGGGGCTGCCGGCGCTGTTCGAGGGACCGGGGTTCGACGGGAAGGCCCCGACCAAGGCCGACGTCGACCGCATGAAGCAGCTCCGCCGTCAGGGCCGGCGCTCCCGCCGGCGGCGAAAGCGCCGCGCCTAGAGGCGGTCGCGCAGGTCGAACGAGTCCGCGGCGTCGGCGGCGACCGGCGCCCTGAAGAAGCCGGGGTTGACGCACGTGAAGGGCTCGCCGTTGCCGTCGTAGGCCCGCTCGACCGAAGTGCGGCACTGGGGCAGCGGCACCCCGCTCATCTTCACCCCGCCGAAGCCGTGCCGGGTGCGCTGTGCCTCCTCGAACAGCTTGACGTCGATCTCGCCCTTGAACACCTTGTTCAGGCAGCCCATGTAGCGCCGCCCGGTCTGCTCGTCGTCGTAGAGGTAGAGGAAGCGGCAGCCGGAGGCGATGCAGCCGGCGGGATGGACCACCCGGTCACAGAACGCGCAGCACTGGCGGCACTCGTGCAGCTCCTGGATCTGCGAGGCGCTCGACACTCGGCCAGTGTAGCCCCGCGGAGCGGGACGACCCATCTCAACGGATATGGAGCCCAAGCGCGCTGCTCTGCGCCGCCGGTCCCACTAGGGACCATGCGTTATCGCGCAAGACCTTTGCCGCAAACGGGTGAAGTGGGCGCCGCGATTGCCTGCCTCAGGGCACCGTACGCTGCACGGCCTCGACATGACGCGCGGAGACGGGCTACGGTCGCCCCGGCCGAGCGGCCCGGGAGGCGCGATCGCTAAGTCTCCCGCGTTTTCATAAGGGGAGCTGACATCCGGGCACACCGGACGGGGAACGGAGTCCCTGCGGCAGCTTCGGCTCCCCGACCAGGTTTTCCGCCGACCTCCAGCCGCGCTCGGTCGCGGTCGACGACTTCAACCGCGACTCGCACCCCGACCTGGCGG
>DASQXU010000495.1:0-2129 GCA_035639555.1 Thermoleophilaceae bacterium | reverse complement strand
GCATCCGTTACCTGCACGAGCTGGAGCTCGAGCCGCGCTCGGCGTACCTCCTCGGCGGCAAGGCGCGCACCGCCTGGCAGCACTCGATCCCGGCCGCCAAGGGGCTCCGCTACTCGATCACGTTTCGGACGCTGAAGCGGCGAGCGTGAGCTCGGGCCACGTCGGCGCCGTTGAGAAGGCCGCGCTCGCGCGGCTCCTCCAGGCGGGACTCTGCCGAGAGGTGCTCGGCTCGCTTACTCGCTGTCCCCGCTCGGGGCCACCACCGGAAGGAGCTCCTCCAGGGGAGTGCCGGGATCTGTCAGCCGGGCGCGGTCGATCGGCCGGCGGGCGCGGATGAGCGCCTGGACCTGCTCGTTGACGTCCCACACGTTGACGTTCATCCCGGCGACGACGCGGCCCTGCGCGAGCCAGAACGCGACGAACTCGCGGCTCTCCGGATCGCCGCGGAAGACCACCTCGTCCCAGTCGGTCGCATAGCCGGAGTACTCCATGCCGACGGCGTACTGGTCCGAGAAGAAGTACGGGAGCCGGTCGTAGGGCTCCCCGCGGGCGAGCATGTTGCGGGCGGCAGCGAGCCCCTGGTTGAGGGCGTTGGCCCAGTGCTCGACCCGGATGCGCGTCTCGTAGAACGGGTGACCGGCGTTGGCCACATCGCCCGCGGCGTAGATGTTGTCTGCGCTGGTACGCAGGTGCTCGTCGACCGCGACGCCGTTGTCGAGCTCGAGGCCGGCCGCCTCGGCGAGCCCGGTGCGCGGCGTAACCCCGACGCCTACGACCACGAAGTCGGCTTCGATCCGGCGGTCGCCGGCGAGGCGGACGGCCGCGACTCTCCCGCTGCCCTCGATCGCCTCGACCGAGGCCCCGCCGACGAACTCGACCCCGTGGTCGGCGTGGATGTCGCGGTAGACGCGTCCGAGCTCGGCGCCGAGCACCCGCTCGAGCGGGAGCCGCCCCCCGGCGAGCATGGTCACCTCGCAGCCTCGCTGCTTCGCAGACGCGGCAACTTCCGCGCCGATCCAGCCGGCGCCGATCGTCACCAGCCGGCCGCCGGCGCCGATCCGCTCACGGATCGCCTCCGAGTCCGCGATCGTGCGGAGGTACAGGACGCCGTCGAGCTCGGCGCCAGGCACGTGCAGCCGCCGGGGCTCCGCCCCGGTGGTCAGGAGCAGGCGATCGAAGGCGAGCGTCTCGCCGCCGACGAGTGACACCTCGCGGGCGCCCGGATCGATCCGCTCGACGGTGGTCGAGCCGCGAAGCTCGATCTCGTTCTCGGAGTAGAACGCTTCGCCATGGACATAGGGCTTGGCGTCCGCCTCGCCCCTGACGTAGTCCTTCGAGAGCGGGGGGCGCTCGTACGGTCGCTCGTCCTCCGCCCCGACCAGGACTACGCGCCCGTCGAAGCCCTCCTCGCGGAGCGTCTCTGCCGCCTTGGCCCCGGCGAGACTGGCCCCCACGATCACGAACGTCTGCTTGGCCATCGCGCTCTCCCTTTGGTCGTTCTCGTTGCTCAGTTAGCGCGATGGGCCGGCGAGGTCTTACTTCCGTCTGGCCGGGGTCGCGCCGTCCCGGAACGATCGGACGAGCCGCCCTCGGGCAGACTAGTCCTCATTGCGAGAGTAGTCGGGGATTCCCGGATCGACGAGGAGGAGGCCGGATGAGACCTTTGCGCGTGCTCACCAGCCAGCGGGCGATGAATGAGGCCGGACCAGGAGGTGGCATGGAGCCCCTCGGGCGCGAGACCGTCGCGGAGCGGATCGAACGGCTCGAGGCGCTCGACCCGGTGGCGGAGCAACTTCAGAAGGGTGTGCGCTCCGTGGTGCCGCAGGACTCGACGCTCAAGGACGTGCTCAGCGGCACGTGGCTCGGTCACCCCGTTCACCCGCCCCTCACCGACGTCGTCGTTGGCGCCTGGACGAGCGCGCTGCTCCTCGACCTCGCCGGCGGGAAGCGGGGCGAGCAAGCGGCGGACCGCCTCGTAGGCGCCGGCATCCTCGCCGCCGTCCCGACCGCTGCCGCCGGCCTGTCGGACTGGGCGGAGCTTCGCGGCGGAACCCGCCGCGTCGGCATAGTCCACGCGAGCGGCAACGTGACCGCGCTCCTGCTGCACACGCTCTCCTGGAGGGCGCGGA
>DASQXU010000494.1:0-2587 GCA_035639555.1 Thermoleophilaceae bacterium | reverse complement strand
GGGGCGGCCTGCGGATCTCAGAGCACGGCGTCTGGCGGGTGCTGCGCCGCGTCGGGCTGAACACGAGGTCAAAGCGTCTGGCGCTCGTCGCCCGCCACCGCGACCCCTACGAGCGCAGGCCCGAGCTGCCAGAGCCAGAGCGCCACATCGAGGCCTCAGAGCCCGGCGAGAAGCTGCAAATGGACTGCTTTTCTGTCGGGCACCAAGGGCACCGTCTGGCAGTACACCGCGATCGACGTCGCCTCGGCCTACGCCTGGGCCGAGCTTCGGACCTCGGAGCGAAACCCGAGGGCCCGCCACACGGGCGAGCTGCTGCACCGGGTGGCCAGAGAGCTCAAGGCGGCGGGCTGGCGGCTCGGGGAGGTCACCACCGATAACGGGTCCGAGTTTCGCGCCCGCCAGTTCGGGGCTGCCGTCGAGCAGCTCGGCGCGCGCCAGCGCTTCATCCACGCCGGCCGCCCCAACTCGAACGGCTGCGTCGAGCGCCTCCAGCTGACCATCCTCGAGGAGTGCTGGCGGCCGGCGTTCGCCCGCTCGCTCGTCCCCAAGATGACCGCCCTCCAGCGTGACCTCGATCGGTACCTGACCGACTACAACGTCGACCGCGCCCACACCGGGCGCCTGACGAAGGGAAGGGTGCCCGCGGATATCGTCTTCGGCGCTCGCAAGACGAGGCCCGTGAGATGAGCGCGAACTGTGGCTACATCTCGGGGTTAGGACGACCTAGCGGCTGACCGCTCCGCTTGGCCCGCACGCGGGCGCGAGCGCGACGAAGGCGTCGAGCGCTTCGGGGTCGGCGAGCGCGTCGCGGCTTACCACTTCCTCTGGCGGCGTGCCGTGAAGGATTCGCTTGACAGGGGTCTCCAGCTTCTTACCGGTCAGCGTCCGCGGCACGGAGGGGACGGCGACGATCGTGTCGGGCACATGGCGCGGAGAGAGCTGCTCCCTGAGCGCTCGGGCGATGCGGCGCCGCCGCTCGTCATCGAGGCGGGCGCCTTCGCGCAGGACGACGAAGAGGATCAGCTCGCCCGGTCCACCCCCGCTATCCTCGAGGTGCACGACGAGCGAGTCGAGCACCTCCGGCAGGCCCTCGACCACCTCATAGAACTCGCCGGTCCCGAGCCGCACCCCGCCCCGGTTCAGCGTGGCGTCCGACCGTCCCGTCACGACGCAGGAGCCCCGCTGCGTGAAGCGGATCCAGTCGCCCTGGCGCCATACGCCCGGGAAGTGCTCGAAGTAAGCGGAGCGGTATCGCGAGCCGTCAGCATCGTTCCAGAACCCGACCGGCATGGAGGGCATCGGCCGCGTGATCACGAGCTCGCCAAGGTCGCCGACCAGCTCCCGTCCCCGGTCGTCGTATGCGTAGGCCGCCACACCGAGGCACCGCCCGGAGATCTCGCCCTCGTACACGGGCAGCAGCGGCGACCCGCTTACGATCCCGCTGCAGACGTCCGTCCCCCCACTTCCGTTGATGAGCAGGACCCGCCGGTCCAGCTGCTCGTAGACATAGCGGTAGCCCTCCGCTGGGAGCGGCGCGCCGGCCGTGCAGAGCACGCGTATGCGGCCGAGGTCGTGCGAACGGGCGGGCTCGACGCCCGCCTTGCGGCACGCCATGAGGTAGGCGGGGCTGACGCCCATGACGGTGGTCCCGGACTCCTGCGCCAGCCGCCACTGAGAGTGCAGGTCCGGCCAGGTGGGGTCACCGTCCAGCATCACGATCGCGGAGCGGAGGAGGAGCGCCGAGACGAGCGCGTTCCACATCATCCAGGCGGTCGTCGTGAACCAGAGCAGGCGCTCGCCGGGGCCGAGGTCCCAGCTCAGCGCGTGCGCCTTGAGGTGCTCGAGCAGGATGCCTCCGTGCCCGTGGACGATCGCCTTCGGCCTTCCCGTGGTCCCCGACGAGAAGAGGACGAACAGGGGATGGTCGAACGGAACCGGGCGAAAGGCCAGTTCTGCATCCTCGGCATCCGACAGCAGCTCGTCCCAGTCGAGCGCATGCCCGACGGCGTGCCGCCCATACGGCACGTGAACGACGTGGCGCAGGCTCGGGAGCCCCGCCCGGATGGCGGCGACCTCCTTGCGGCGGTCCAAGGCGCGGTCGCGAAACCCATAGCCACCGACCGTCAGCAGCACCGAGGGCTCGAGTTGGCCCAGGCGGTCGAGGGCGCTGCGGGCGCCCAGCTCTGGAGCGCAGCTGGCCCAGATCGCCCCGATGCTTGCGGTCGCGGCGAAGGCAACGAGCGTCTCCGGGATGTTCGGCAGGTACGCGACGACCCGGTCACCGGGTCGAACGCCCAGCCGGAGCAGCCCGGCGCGGGCGCGCGCGACGCGCTCGCGCAGCTCGACGAACGTGAGCGTCTCCGGCGAGCGGGTCTGGTTGTGCGCTATCACCGCGACCCTGTCGCCATCGTCCTCTCCGCCAAGCAGGTGCTCGGCGTAGTTCAGCGTCGCGCCGGGGAACCACGCAGCACCGGGCATCGCGTCCGAGGCGAGGACCCGGTCACTCGCCGTATGGGCGCGCACGCCGAAGAAGTCCCGGATCGAGCCCCAGAACGCCTCCAAGTCCCCGATCGACCACTTCCAGAGC
>DASQXU010000493.1:0-2358 GCA_035639555.1 Thermoleophilaceae bacterium | reverse complement strand
CGGGTGACCGCGACAGGGGACGGCACCAAGCTGCTCAGGCGGTTCGCGCTCAAGGCGAGCCACGAGACCGACGGCAGCCAGTGGAGCTACCGCCGCGACCTCGGCACGAGCAGGCTCGTCGTGATCGACTCGCGGGCCGGACGCGTGCTGAAGGGCGGACAGCGCTCGATGCTCGACGAGCAGGAGTGGGCCTGGCTCGAGTCCGCGGTCACCGGGGATCTAGACCACCTCTTGCTCGGGACCTCCCTGCCGCTCCTGCTCCTTCCCGGCCTTCACTACGTAGAGGCCTGGAACGAGGCGGTGTGCGCTGGGGCGTGGGGACGGCACGCCGCGGTGCTCGGCGAGAAGCTGCGCCAGCGTGCCGACCTCGAGCACTGGGCGGCCTTCGAGGGCTCGTTCGCTCGACTGGTCCGCATGATCACGGCGGTGGGCGCCGGGGAGCGTGGGACCCCGCCGGCCTCGATCGTGGTCCTGTCAGGCGACGTGCATCACGCCTACCTCGCCGAGGTCGCCTTCCCGAAGCGAAGAGCCGTCAAGAGCGCGGTCTACCAGGCCGTCTGCTCACCGTTTCGCCACCCTCTCAAGGGTCACGCACAACGGGCGGTCAGGGCGGGAATGGCCGGTCCCGCAGTGCTTCTCGCCCGTGCGCTCGGCCGAGCGGCCGGAGTGAAAGATCCAGGCGTCCGCTGGCGGAGCGACGCACCCATCTTCGACAATCAGATCGCGACCCTCGCGCTCAAGGGTCGCGAGGCGCGGCTCACGGTCGAGAGGACGCGCGGCAACTGGCGCGATCCGTCGCTGGAGCCAGTCCTCGAGCGCCGACTCAGCTGAGCAGGGTCGAAGCATCCGGCCGGCTCTCGCCGGGCCGATAGCGAGCTACAGCCCGCAGCTGGCCGCGATGTGGCACGAGCCCGCGAGGGCCGCGGCGCGGTGGTAGGGTCGCCTCCGCGAGGCCGCTGGTCGGACGCCCGCTGTGGTGCGGGAGAGGGGGTCGTGAAGTCACGTGGACGCTCCGGCGAGTAGGGACGGTGGTGGTCGAGCGGAGCGTTTCGGGCCGCGGCGGCTCGCCGAGCGGGCAACGGCTCGGCCGCGGCGCGCGTTCTTGGTCTGGGCGCTGCTTGCCCTGGTCGGTCTCGTGGCCACCGGCGGGCTACTCGGGTCGGCGCTGACCGACAGCGGGGCTGTCACGAACAATCCGGAGTCCGAGCAGGCCAAGGAGCTGATCGACAAGCGCCTGCCCGGCCGAACGAAGGTCGACGAGGTGCTGATCGTCCGCTCCGAGCGAGCTCGAGTGACCGACGCCGCCTTCCGCATGCGGGTGGGCAGCCTCGACGACGAGGCCCGCCGCACGGGAGGCGTCCGCGCCATTCGAAGCTATCTCGCGCCCGGTGGAGGGGTGCTCGTGTCCGGCGATGGCCACGCGACGATCCTGCCGCTCGTGCTGGCCGAGCCGACCTCGGACTCGGTCGACAAGCTCGTCGGGGTCGTGCAGCGCGCCGACGGGCGCTCGGGGTTCGCCGTGCACATCACGGGCGAGCACACGGCCGGCCGCGACTTCTCCAAGGTCTCTGAGTCGGACCTCAGAACCGGTGAGCTCCAGTTCGGCCTCCCGGCGGCATTGATCGTCTTGCTGCTGGTCTTCGGCACCGTCGTCGGGGCCTCGATCCCGCTGCTGATGGCGATGATCTCGATCGTCGTCGGGCTGGGCCTGGTCGCCATCGTCGGGCAGGTGTTCGAGCTCAACCTGTTCGTGACCAACATGCTCGTCGCGATGGGGCTGGCGCTCGGGATCGACTACTCGCTGTTCATCGTGTCGCGGCTGAGGGAGGAGCGGGCGCGAGGCGCGGACACGCGGACGGCCATCCTGACCGTGGCGAGCACGGCGACGCGGGCGGTGGTGTTCAGCGGAACCGCGTTCACGCTCGCGATGCTCGGCATGCTGATCGTGCCCGACACGGTTCTGCGCAGCCTGGCCACCGGCGCGATCGCGGTGGCGATCGTGTCGATCGCGGTCGCGCTGACCTTCCATCCGGCCCTTCTGATGGCGCTCGGCGACGTTGGTCAACAAGCTCAAGCTGCCCTGGCTCGGCGAGCGGGTCGCGCGTTCGGCCGGCGCCGAGGGGCGCTTCTGGGGCGCCGCGGTGCGGGCCGTGCTGCGCCGACCGAGCGTCAGCCTGGTCCTGGCCGTGGGGCTGCTGCTCGCCGCCGCCGTGCCGCTGCTGGGACTCAAGATCGGCGCCTCGGGGCCAGCGAGCCTTCCGGACACGACGGTGGCCAAACAGGGTCTGATCGCCCTCCAGCGCGACTTCGCCACCGGCGCGACCCAGCCGGTCAACATCGTCGTCGACGGGCCGCCCG
>DASQXU010000492.1:0-2180 GCA_035639555.1 Thermoleophilaceae bacterium | reverse complement strand
GCTCTCCCGCCGGTTCCCGAGACCGTCCGGGGCGTACTCGTCCGTCGCCTCGAGCGTCTCTCGGACGACTGCAGGAGGGTGCTCGAGACCGGGGCCGTCATTGGCGACGAGTTCAGCATCGCCGTGCTCGAGAAGGTGACGGCCACCCCTCGGGAGCGCCTGTTGGAACTCGTGGACGAGGCGGTGGCCGCTCAGCTCCTCGGAGAGACTGGTGTGGCGACGTGCCGCTTCTCGCACGGCCTCGTGCGAGCGGCGCTGTACGACGGCCTCGGAGTGGCGCGCCGCGTGCGGCTCCACGAGCGGGTGGGCGCGGCGCTCGAAGCTCTGCGTGACCGCGGCCACGACGTCGAAGTCGTCGGCCTCGCCCGCCACTTCAGCGAATCAGCGGCGGCAGGGAGCGCAGCCAAGGCAGTCGGCTACTGCGTGGAGGCCGCCCACTCGGCGATGTCGCGCTGCGCGTACGAGAGCGCCGTCAGCCTCTACGAACGCGCCCTCGCGGCCCTGGAGCTCGACCCCTCCGCAGCCGACCGGTGTGCCGTCCTACTGGGCCTGGGGGAGGCGCAGGTCGCGGCCGGGAACCTCGATGGGGCCCGGAGGACCTACCTGGCGGCGGCATCGCTCGCCCGCACCGCGGGCCGCCCCGTACAGCTGGCCCGGGCCGCCCTCGGCGTGGGAAGCGGCGGCGGGTTCGAGGTGACACTGGCCGACCGTGAGCAGGTGGACCTTCTCGAGGAGGCGCTGGCCGGGCTGGGGCCTGAGCCCTCAGGGTTGCGGGCGATGGTAACGGCCCGCCTCTCGGTCGCGCTGACGTTGTCGGGCCCGCTCGAGCGCCGGCTGGCGTTGAGCGACGAAGCCGTGGCCATGGCCCGAGCGGTCGCAGACGCCGGCGTCCTGGCCTACGCCTTGGCTGCCCACTGTGACGCCATCGCGGGACCGGCCGATACCGAGCGACGCCGGGAGGAGTCGGGGGAGATCATCCGGCTCGCAGTGTCCACTGGCGACCGTGCCACCGAGCTTCTCGGGCGGCGGCTGCTGGTCGTCGCCCTCTTCGAGCTCGGGGAGGTCGGCGCGCTCGACGCCGAGATCGAGGCCTACGCCCGGCTCGCCGGGCTCGTACGCCAGCCGCTGTACGGCTGGTACGTGCCCCTGTGGCGTGGGGCCCGTGCCCTGATGCAGGGCGATCTCGCGCGGAGCCGAAAGCTCGCAGACCAGGCCTCGGCGGTCGGAGCTCAGGCGCAGAGCGAGAACGCAGCCATCCTCGCCGACGCGCTCCGCTGGTACGTCGAGCGGGAGGCCGGGGTCTTCGACCCCAGTCCCGCCGTCTTCGATCGTCTGTTGCCCCTCGAGCCTGCCTTGGGGACACAGGTAAGCGTCACCATCGCCTTGGTGATCGCCGAGGCAGGGCGTCACGACCAAGCACGGTCGCGCCTCAATTCTGCGGCGCCGGGGATCCGTGCCCTCCCGGTGGACTCCGAGTGGATCTCGTCGATCGTCCAGCTCGCCCAGACGATCGCCGAGATCGGCGGGCATGAGCTGGCCCAGTGGGCGTACGACGCGCTGCTGCCCCACCGGCGCCTCTTCGGCGTCGAGGGGATCGGCGCCGCCTGGTCGGGATCGGTTGAGCGTCCCCTCGGGCTCTTGGCTGTGGTCCTCGGTCGCCGACGTGACGCCGAGGCCCACTTCGACGCGGCGGTCGCGGCCAACCGGACTGCGGGCTCGCCGCTCTACGTGGCCCGGACGCTGCGAGACGCAGGGTTCGCGCTGGGCGACCCAACACGGCTGGCCGCCGCCCTGCACGCCTATCGGGAGCTCGGGATCGGGGGACGGGTGGCGGAGCTCCAGGGTCGGCTCGGCGAATTCCACCCGTCGCCCAACCTGTTCCGACGAGAGGGCGAAGTGTGGACTCTGGCTTTCGCCGGGAAGTCCGTGCGGCTGAAGGACGCCAAGGGGTTGCACGATCTCGCCGCGTTGCTCGCCCGGCCCGGCCGTGAGGTTGCCGCCGCCGAGCTGGCCGGGGCGATCGGGGCCCCACGCCAGGCGGACCTGGGCGAGCGGTTGGACGAGCAGGCGACCCAGGCCTACAAGGCGCGCCTGGTCGAGCTGGAGGCCGAGCTCGAGGAGGCCGACGCGACGGGGAACGCGGCGCGCTCGGAGCGAGCGCACAAGGAGCGAGACGCGAT
>DASQXU010000491.1:0-2463 GCA_035639555.1 Thermoleophilaceae bacterium | reverse complement strand
CGGACGCCACCCAGCCCGGGCTGGGTGGCGTCGGTGCTTAGGACGTCACCGGACCCCGGAGTGTCGCCGGTACTCGGAAGCGGGCCACTCTAGACGTGGCCCCGCGCGGCGAGCAACAAGCGCACCGCGGCACCGCACGGTCAGCTGCCTACTCCGCCGGGCCGACGACGAGCGCGCCTTCGGAGTGACGCCCCTCCGCCCGCCGCTTTCAGGCGAAAGGGGCAGCGCGTCCGCGGGCGCTCTGGACGTCGGCTGCGTGTCGCGTCGTATGGAAGGCAGCACTGAACGGCTCGCTGCTGCTCCTCCACGGGCGCGGGCGGATCCCCGGGCTCGGTTGACCTGCCGGTGGCGCCCGACTACGGTTGCGGGACCGTCCGAGAGGAGAGTCTCATGCGGGTCCGTCGGTTCCTCGCGGCGCTCGTCGGGCTTGTCGCGTCCGTCCTCGTCGTCTTTCCCGGCGTCGCCCCCGCGGCCGCTCCGGTGCAAGCCGGGTACGAGCCGCGCTTTGAGTCCGCTCCCTGCCCGACACTTCCGGAGCCGCTGCCGCCCCTGCGGGAGGCACTTCCTACCGCCCGCTGCGGCTTCCTCATCGTCCCGGAGAACCGCAGGCGACCTGAGGGCCGGACGATTCGCCTGGCCGTGGCGATCGTCCCCGCCATCTCGCCGCACCCGGCGCCCGATCCCATTGTCCACCTGACCGGCGGACCCGGCGGGATCGCGATTTTCGAGGGGCCGCTGCTGGTCAAGGCCGGGTTCAATCAGAACCGGGACCTGATCTTGATGGACCAACGCGGGACGTTCCTCTCCCAGCCGGCGCTCACCTGCCCGGTCATCGACCGGTTCAACATCCGGCTCATTCGCCGCCGCTACGACTCCGAGTCGACGCGCCGCCGCCACGTCGCGGCGACCCGCTCCTGTCGACGGCAGCTGGTCCGCCGGGGCATCGACATCGCGGCGTACAACACGACCGAGAACGCCGCCGACCTCGCCGATCTGCGGCGCGCGCTCGGCATCGCGCAGTGGAACGTGTTCGGGGTCTCCTACGGCACCGACCTCGCGCTCACGCTCGTGCGTGACCACCCCGAGGGCATCCGCAGCGTGGTGCTCGACTCGACGGTGCCGCCGAATGTCGTGAGTCTGCCGCGCTTCTGGCCAAACGCGCGCGATGGCTTCAACGCGCTCTTCAGAGCCTGCGCCGCGCAGCGTCGCTGCCACAGGAAGTATCCCCGGCTAAAGCGGACGTTCACCCGCCTCGTGCGCAGGCTCGAATCCCGCCCGGCCAGGATTAGGGTGCGCAACCCCCGCACCCGGAGGCGCACCAAGGTAGTGCTCGACGGGGGCGCGCTCGTCAACTGGCTGGTGGCCATGAGCTTCGCCACGCCGTCGTACAAGTACGTGCCGTCCTGGATCGCCAAGCTCGCCGCCGGCAAACCGAAGAGCGTCGCCGCCTCGCGCGCCGGGCAGACGGCCCCTCCCGGGTTGACCGGCTACGGCCTGACGTACGGGGTCGGCTGCCGCGAATGGACCCCGTTCGCGAGGAAAAGGAGCATCCTCGCCGCGGGGCGACGGGCGCTGCCGGGCTACCCGGCCTCGGTCCTCGCCCAGGCTCCGCAGTTCCCCTACTTCTACGACGACTGTCGCGTGTGGGACGTTCCGCGGGCGCCCGCCGCGTTCCGCCGGCCGGTTAAGAGCCGGATCCCGACGCTGATCCTCTCCGGCAGCTTCGACGCCGTCACCTCGCTCGCCTGGGCCAGAGCCGCCGCGCGGACGCTCCCCAACTCGAGGATCGTGCGGATCCCGGGCGTCGGCCACTTCGTGGTCCCGGAGTCGCCGTGCGCCCAGGAAGTCGTCGCCACGTTCCTGGCCCGACCCGACGCGCCGGACACGAGCTGCGTGGCCTCGCTCAGACCACCCGCCTTCGTGACCCCGTAGGCCGCCAGCCCTAAGGGGCTCGCTCGCCTCGAGGTCGGGGCGCCACGCCCGCCCCGACGGTGCGCGTCTGGAAGGTGGCTGGGCGATACGGCTCGCTCACTATCGGGTTGGACGAGCGACGCTAGCGGCCGCTCCGTCTGACCAGTCCCGTCTCGCTGTTACTTCGGTGACGAAGCGAGGCTCTCGGCGGGTGCTCGGTTCGTTATCCGAGCCGAGGAGGGGCGATGTCCGAGATGCTGCTGGACCGCGCTGGTCGACGCCGATCGCCAGCGACGATGCCTGGGCTTCCATGCCCATCGACCGCCGCGCAACAAGGGTCTTCGGTATCCGGCCGATCCGCCGAAAGTTGAAGAGATCGTCGCGGTCATGTGCATGGCGGGAGACGACGCGCACGGGCGACGCCTCCGTGGGTTAATTGTCGTGCTCTGGCGGGCCGGGTTGCGTATCCAGGAAGCGCCGGCGCTCGCAGAAGCCGATCTCGATTACCGACGCGGCGCGCTACTCGTGCGTCGTGGCAAGGGCGGACGTAGT
>DASQXU010000490.1:0-18680 GCA_035639555.1 Thermoleophilaceae bacterium | reverse complement strand
GGGGTAATTCCACGCCGTCGAGCTCGTGAAGGAGCGCGAGACGAAGGCCACCTTCGACGAGGCCGAGTCCGAGGACCTGCTGCGCGGCTTCCTGTCCGGCGAGCTCTTCCGCCGCGGCCTGATCTGCCGCGCCGACGACCGCGGCGACCCCGTCATCCAGCTCTCGCCGCCGCTGATCGCCGACACCGAGCAGTTCGAGGAGATGGATTCGATCCTCCGCTCCGTCCTCACCGAGGCCTGGGAGCGGGTCGTCCGTCACTGAGCGGGCCGGCGATGCTCACTGTCCGGGAGCTGGTCGCCGGGATCGGCCTCGAGCTCGCCGCCGGCGAGGAGGGCGCCGAGGCGCCGGTGCGCTGGGTGCACATCACCGAGCTCCCCGACCCGACGCCCTGGCTCTCGGGGGGCGAGCTGCTGCTGACCACCGGGTTCCAGCTGGACACGGAGGCCCGCCAGCGCGACTTCGTCCGCCGCCTGGCCGACCACCACCTGGCCGGGCTCGGCTTCGGCACCGGCTTCGACCATCCGACGCTTCCGAAGCCGCTGGTCGAGGAGGCCCGCGACCTGGCCTTCCCGGTGTTCGAGGTGCCCTACGAGCTGCCGTTCATCGCCATCACCGAGAAGGCGTTCACCAGGCTCGTGAACGAGCAGTACGAGGTGCTTCAGCGGGGCATCGCCATCCACAAGCGGCTCGAGCGTCTGGTGCTCGAGGAGCGGGGGCTCGAGGAGCTCGTGAGGGCCATGGCCGCGGCGATCGGTGGGGCGGTGGCCGTGCTCGACGGCCGGGGTGAGGTGATGGCGGCACGGCCCTTCCGCCGCGGGCTCCCGGAGCAGGCGCTCGACGCGGTGCGGGAGGAGGTGCGAAGGCGGAGCGGCGAGCACGGGGGACAGTCGGGCACAGAGTTCGCCCCCGACCACCCCGACATCGCCGGCCGCTCGCTTGCCCTCCCGGTCCACCTCCGCGGCCGTGCCGCCCCTCAGGCCTGGCTCGCCGCGGTCCGGGACAGCGGCGGCCTCGGCGACTTCGAGCGCCTCATCCTCCAGCAGGCGACCACCGTGGTGGCGCTCGAGCTGATGCGCCAGCGGGCGATGCGCGACACCGAGCGGCGGCTGGCCGGCGACGTCCTCGCCGAGGCGGTCGGAGGCCAGCTCAGGCCCGGAGAGCTCGAGACCCGGCTCAAGCCCTTCGGAGTGGGCGACCAGGTGGCGGTGCTGGTCTTTACGCCGCCGGCTTCCGACGCCGGCTTGACCTCCCCATCCGCCGCGGCCGAGCTCGACCGTCTGCTCGCCGACGCCGGCGTGCCGGCGCTGGTCGCCGCCCGGGAGGGAATGCTCTGCGCGGTGGTGGACTCGCCCGGCGGCCTCGACCCGGTCGAGCTCGCCGCCCGCGCCCGAGGCGCGCTCGCCTCGGAGCACGGCGACCTGCGGGCGGCGGCCAGCCGTCCGGCCCCGGTCGCCGCCCTGCGACGCAGCTTCCACGAGGCTCGCTGCGCGCTCGAGGCGGCGGCGATGGGGGACGGCCGGTCTCCCGAGGTCGCCTCCTACCGCGACCTCGGGGCGTTCCAGCTCCTGCTCTCGCTCCAGGACGACGAGGCGCTCCGGCTGTACTGCGACAGCGTCCTCGGGCCGCTCGAGGACGGGAGCGGGGAGTACGGCGACGAGCTGCTCCGCTCGCTCGAGGCGTTCATCGAGCAGAACGGGCAGTGGGAGCGCGCCGCCCGTGAGCTCTATTGCCACCGACACACGCTTCGCTACCGGATCAAGCGGATCGAGGAGCTGACCGGCCGGGACCTCTCGAGCGCCCGCGACCGGATCGAGTTCTGGCTCGCCCTGCGGGCTCGGGAGCTCGTCGGATGAGGGTCGCCGTGCTCGGCGCCGCCGGCACGATCGCCCCGGCGATCGTCCGCGACCTCGCCGACTCCCGCGAGGTGGCCGACCTGCTGCTCCTCGACTTGGACGAGGACCGGGCGCGCGCGGTCGCCGCGACGCACGGTGGTCGCCGGGCCGCCGCCCGCCGCGCCGACGCCCGGCGCGGCCTCGCGGCGCAGCTCGACGGCGTGGACGTGCTGGTCAACTCGGCCAGCTACCGGGTCAACGTCGATGCGATGCGCGGATGCCTCGAGGCGGGGTGTCACTACCTCGACCTCGGCGGCCTCTACTGGATGACTGGCCGTCAGCTCGAGCTCGACGAGGAGTTGCGGGCGGCCGGGCTCCTCGGAATCCTCGGAATCGGTTCCAGCCCGGGCAAGACCAACGTGATGGCCGCGCTGGCCGTCCGCCGGCTCGGCGAGCGGCCGGAGCGCATCGACGTCGTGGCCGCCGGGCGCGACCTCGACCCACCGGACGGGTTCAGCGTCCCCTACTCCCTCCGCACGCTGCTCGACGAGCTCACGATGCGACCGGTGGTGGTCGAGGACGGGCGAGCCCAGGAGCTCGAGCCGCTGAGCGAGGGCGGGCTCGTCCGACTCCCCGAGCCGATCGGCGAAGCCGAGACGATCCACACGCTGCACTCGGAGGTCCGGACCTTCCCGGAGAGCTTCGGCTGCCGGCGCGCGCGCTTCCGTCTCTCGCTCGCCCCGGAGCTGCTTGGGCGCCTGCGCGCGCTCGCCGGCGCCACCGACGGGGAGATCGAAGCCGCCGCGGGGACCGTCCTGCCCCCTTCGCCCCGCACCGTCTCGGTCCACCTGGTCGAGGTCGAGGGGCAGAGCGGTCGGGTTGTGCGGGTCACCGCGGTCACCCACCCGGTCGACGCGTGGGGCCTGGGCGGCGGGGTGGTCTCCACCGCGGCCCCGGCCGCGGCCGCCGTCCGCCTGCTCGGGCGCGGCCAGATCGACGCCCGCGGCGCGCTCCCGCCCGAGCGTTGCCTCGAGCCCGATCTGCTGCTTCCGGAGCTGGAGCGGCGAAGCTGCCGGTTCGCGGTCGAGACCCAGGAGCCGGTCAGGGCATGAAGGTTGGGGTAGCGACCGAGATCAAGCCCGACGAGTACCGGGTTGCGCTTACCCCGGCCGGCGTGCGTGAGCTGACGAAGCTGGGGCACGAGGTGCTGGTCGAGAGCGGGGCCGGCGCCGGCTCGGCGATCGCCGACCGCGACTTCCAGGCCCAGGGAGCGCGCATCGTCGGCGACGCCGACGCCGTGTTCGGGGAGGCGGAGCTGATCCTCAAGGTCAAGGAGCCGCTCGGCGAGGAGGTCGAGCGCCTGCGCTCGGACCACGTTCTCTTCACCTATCTCCACCTCGCGCCGGCGCCCGAGCTCACCAGGTCGCTCTGCGACTCGGGCGCGACCTGTATCGCCTACGAGACGGTGGAGGACGAGGGCGGCCGGCTGCCGCTGCTCGCTCCGATGTCTGAAGTCGCGGGCAAGATCGCCACCCAGGCCGGCGCCTTCATGCTCGAGAAGCCGCTGGGCGGGCGTGGCGTGCTGCTCGGCGGGGTCCCGGGGGTCGCGGCGGCCACCGTGATGATCATCGGCGGTGGCGTCGTGGGCACCAACGCCGCGTTCATCGCGATCGGGATGGAGGCCGACGTTCTCGTGCTCGACAAGAGCATCGACACCCTCCGCGGGCTCGACATAGCCCTCCAGGGCCGGGCATCCACCGTTTACTCCTCCACGGTGGCGATCGAGGAGCTCTTGCCCCGCGCCGACCTCGTGATCGGTGCCGTCCTGGTCCACGGCGCGCGCGCCCCGCACGTGATCGAGCGCCATCACCTGCGGCTGATGAAGGAGCGCGCGGTGCTGGTCGACGTGTCGATCGACCAGGGCGGCTGCTTCGAGACCTCCCGCCCGACCACCCACTCCGACCCGACCTACGAGGTCGACGGCATCACCCACTACTGCGTGACGAACATGCCCGGCGCGGTGCCGATCACCTCGACCTACGCGCTCACCAACGCGACGCTTCCGTACGTCGAGGCGCTCGCCGAGCACGGTGTGGGAGGCGCGATCGCGGAGGACCCCGGGCTCGCCCTGGGGGTCAACGTGGCCGGCGGTCAGGTGACCCACCCGGCGGTGGCCGAGGGGGTCGGGCTGCCTTACACGCCGGTCGAGGAAGTGCTCGGAATGCAGACGGCCTAACGGCGACACGAAGGGAGAGGCATGGCCACAGCGACGATCACCGAGATCGGCAACTTCATCGACGGAGAGGAGCGCCCGCCCTCGAGCGGCCAGACCGAGCCGGTGCTCAACCCGGCGACCGGCGAGGCCATCGCGCGCTCCCCGCTCTCCGGGGACGAGGACGTGGACGCGGCGGTCGCCGCCGCCGAGGCCGCCTTCGCCGGCTGGTCTGGCGCGACCCCGGGCGAGCGCTCCATCGCCCTGCTTCGCATCGCCGACGCGATCGAGGAGCACGGGGAGGAGCTCTGCCGGATCGAGTCGCTGAACGTCGGCAAGCCGATCGAGGCCATGCGCGAGGAGATCCCGTTCATGGTCGACAACCTGCGGTTCTTCGCGGGGGCGGCGCGGTGCCTCGAGGGGCGGCCGGCCGGCGAGTACATGCCCGGCTACACCTCGATGGTCCGCCGCGAGCCGATCGGGGTGGTCGGCCAGATCGCGCCCTGGAACTACCCGCTGATGATGGCCGTCTGGAAGATCGGGCCCGCCCTGGCCGCGGGGAACACGGTCGTCCTAAAGCCGTCGGAGTGGACGCCGATGACCACGGCGCGGCTCGCGCAGCTCGCGGCCGAGCATCTGCCGAGCGGCGTCCTCAACGTCGTCTTCGGGCACGGCGAGCCCGCCGGGGCGGCGCTCGTGCGCCACCCGCGCGTGCGCATGGTGTCGCTGACCGGATCGGTCGAGACCGGCAAGTGGATCGCCCGCACCGCGGCCGACACCCTCAAGCGGGTGCACCTGGAGCTGGGGGGCAAGGCCCCGGTGCTGGTGTTCGACGACGCCGACCTCCAAGCCGTCGTCGAGGGGATAAAGATCGGCGGCTACTGGAACGCGGGGCAGGACTGCACGGCGGCCACCCGGGTGATCGCCTCCCCCAAGGTGCACGACGACCTGGTCGCCGGGCTCGCCGAGGCGGTCAAGGGCCTGGCGATCGGCGACCCCTTGTCCGAGGAGACCGAGCTCGGCCCGGTGGTGCGCGAGGAGCAGCGCCAGCGGGTCAGCGGCTTCCTGGAGCGCGCCCCCGAGCGGGCGCAGGTCGTGGCCGGGGGCAACCCCGCGACCCGGGACGGCTTCTACTTCGAGCCGACCGTCGTAACCGGGCTCGAGCAGGACGACGAGATGGTCCAGCGCGAGATCTTCGGGCCGGTGGTCACCGTCCAGGGCTACCGCTCCGACGATGAGGCCATCGCCTGGGCCAACGACGTCGAGTACGGCCTCGCCGCGTCGGTCTGGACGCGCGACGTGGCCCGCGCGCTGGACGCCGCCCGCCGGCTGCAGTTCGGCACGGTGTGGATCAACGACCACATCCCGCTGGTCTCCGAGATGCCGCACGGCGGCTTCAAGCAGTCGGGCTACGGCAAGGACATGTCCGTCTACTCGCTCGAGGACTACACCGAGGTCAAGCACGTCATGGCGAGCCTCAGCTGAGCCAGAGGCGGGCGGGTAGCCTGGCCGCCGGTGGCCGACTACCGCTTCCTCACGACCTGGCTACTCGAGGCTCCCCGCGAAGCGGTCTTCCAGGCCGTCTGGGAGTGGCAGAGCTGGCCGAGCTGGTGGCGTGGCGTGGAGTCGGTGGTGGAGCTCGAGCCGGGGGACGCAGACGGCGTCGGAACGGTCGCGCGCCACGTCTGGCGCAGCCGCCTGCCCTACCGGCTCGAGTTCGAGGTCCGGACCACCCGCGTCGAGCGCCCGCGGCTCATCGAGGGCGCCGCGCTCGGTGAGCTGAGCGGCACCGGCCGCTGGCGGTTGTTCGAGGAGGAGGGCGTCACCGCCGTGGTCTACGAATGGGTCGTGCGCACCACCTCGCCGTGGATGAACCGCTTGGCCCCGCTGGCCCGGCCGGTGTTCGGCTGGAACCACGACGTGGTGATGCGGTGGGGCGGCGAGGGCCTCGCCCGGCGGCTCGGCGGCCGGCTGCTCGCCCACGACTAGAGCGTCAGGGCACCCGGAAGTCGCTGTTCGGGATGCCGGTGGGGTCCCGCTTGAGCTCGGCCGGCTTCCTGTTGGTGTCCACGAACACGCAGAAGTGGCGGCTTCGGTCGTCGAGCGCGATGCAGGTGCGGAAGTAGCCCTTGGCGAGGC
Source organism: Thermoleophilaceae bacterium (assembly GCA_035639555.1). Lineage (GTDB taxonomy): Bacteria > Actinomycetota > Thermoleophilia > Solirubrobacterales > Thermoleophilaceae > DASQXU01. Next base: position 12,496 of record DASQXU010000490.1, on the reverse strand, counting down.
GGATCGTGTCCGCGGTGTCGAGGTTGCGGATCAGCTCCGGATTGCCGCTGCGCTCGACGTAGCGCTTGACGACGTGTGCGTTCTGGGTGGTCGCGTTCGTGTCTGACACGACGACCTCCCGGCTCCCGAGCCCGGCGGCGAGCACCCCGAGGAGCCCCAGGGCGAGCAGCACGGCACCGGTCCGGTCGCGCAACGCGTCGAGCCGTACGCCCGAGGGCATCGAGGCCACCGCCCCTTGGGGGTCACGCTCGGCGCGGGCGGCCAGCCGGCGGGCGATCCAGGGCGCGACCGCGCCGACCAGGAAGAGGTTGCCGAAGGTCGCGACGATGATGGCGAAGGGAAGGGTCATCCCCTCCTGGGTCAATCCCAGCCTGACCGGGGGCAGCACGTGGAGGACGACGCCGTCCACCACGGTGAGCACCACGAACGTGGGCCACATCCACGCCCCCCGCAGCCGCCAGCGCAGGCGCGCGGTCCAGAAGCGCTGCTCGGCGTCCACCCCCGCAGGGTAGCCCCCGCGGTAGGGATAACCTTCTCACTCGTGACTAGCGACCGCGAGCTCTGGGTCGCCCAGCTCGGGCAGATTCCCTACCGGGACGCCCTCGGCATCCAGGAGCGGCTGCGCTCGCGCCGGCAGGCCGATCAGATCGAGGACGCCCTGCTCCTCCTCGAGCATCCCCCCGTCTACACCAAGGGGCGGCGGACCGGGCGGGGCGACCTCCCGATGGGCGAGGAGTGGTACCTCTCGCAGGGGATCGAGATCTGCGACACCGATCGCGGCGGCCGCGTGACCTACCACGGCCCCGGCCAGCTCGTCGGCTACCCGATCGTCCGGGTCGGCGACGTCCCGGGCTACGTTCGCTCACTCGAGCGAGCGATCGTCGGGGCGCTGGCCGAAGAGGGCATCGCGGCCGAGGTCAGGGAGGGACTGACCGGCGTCTGGGTCGGCGAGGCCAAGATCGGCTCGATCGGGGTGCATATCTCGCGCGGGGTCGCCACCCACGGCTTCGCGGTCAACGTCGACAACGACCTGCAGCCGTTCGAGTGGATCGTGCCCTGCGGGATCGACCACGTGCGCATGACCTCGATCTGCCGCGAGAAGGGCCGGGGCGGAAACCTCGACTGCTTCCGCCGGCGGGCGGCGGACCGGCTGGCTACGGAGCTCGGTCGCCGCCAGCGGCTGGTCTCGCTCGCCCGGCTCCTCGGCGAGCGCGCCCCTAGGGTCCCGGAGCCGGCGCCGGCATGAGCGAGCGGGCCACCCGCTCGCGCGCCCACCCGGGCGGGGCCCGGGTGCTGGATCTCGGGGAGGTCCGCCCGTTCCGCGAGCGAAAGCCGCCCTGGTTCAAGCGCCCGGCGCCGGGCGGGCCGCGCTACCGGGAGCTGCGCGGGCTGATCGAGTCGCAGGGCCTGCACACGGTCTGCCAGGAGGCCGCCTGCCCCAACATCGGCGAGTGCTGGGAGCGGGGCACCGCCACCTTCATGATCCTCGGTGACACCTGCACCCGGCGCTGCGGGTTCTGCAACGTGAAGACGGGAAAGCCCGAGGCCGTCGACCCGCTCGAGCCGCTGCGCGTCGCCCAGTCGGTCAAGCGGATGGGCCTACGCCACGCCGTGGTCACCTCGGTCGACCGGGACGACCTGCCCGACTATGGGGCCGGCGCCTTCGTCGGGGTCATTCGCTCGCTCCGCCGCCTGGCGCCGGGCTGCAAGGTCGAGGTGCTGACCCCGGACTTCCGCGGGGAGGAGATGCCCCTGGCCCGGGTGGTCGCCGAGCGCCCCGACGTCTTCAACCACAACGTCGAGACGGTCCCCCGGCTGTACCCGCTCGCCCGCCGCGGCGGCAACTTCCTCCGCTCCTGTCGCGTGCTCGGCAACGCGAAGGAGATTGGAGGCGAACGGGTGGTGACGAAGTCCGGCCTCATGACCGGGCTGGGGGAGACCAAGGCGGAGCTGCTCGAGGCGTTCGCTTCCCTGCGCGAGCACGGCGTGCAGGTCCTGACCGTCGGGCAGTACCTGCGGCCAACGCGCGACCACCTTCCGGTCGTCCGCTACTGGCACCCGGACGAGTTCGCCGAGCTCGAGCGCGAGGCATACGCCCTCGGCTTCGAGTCGGTGGCGGCCGGGCCACTGGTCCGTTCGAGCTACCAGGCCGAGCAGACGCTCGAGCAGACCCGCCGCGAGGCCGCAGCGGCGCGATGAGGCGCGCGGCGGTGCGCGCCGCGGTCGCTGGAGCGCTGGTCGTGGCCGCCGGCGCCGGCGCGGTCATGGCCACGACCATCGGTGGCGGCGAGCAGGCGGCCACCGGCGCCTGGAAGCCGCTTCGGTCCGCCACCCTCGAGCGGACCGAGGTCGCGGCGGCCCGGATCGGGCGCTTCATCTACGTCGTGGGCGGATTCGAGCGGCGTAGCGGCGCCACGACCGCGGCTGTCGAGCGCTACGACATCGGCCAGGACCGCTGGCGGCGGGTGCGCTCGATGCCGCTCGGGGTGAACCATGCCGTGGCGGTGGCCTACCGGGGTCGCCTCTACGTCCACGGCGGCTACCGAGCCAGGCGCAGCCTCTCCTCGGCGAGCGCCGCCTTGCTGCGCTACGAGCCGTCGCGAAACCGCTGGACGCGGCTGCGCTCGTCGCCCACACCGCGTGCCGCGCACGCCGCCGCGGTGGTGGGCGGCCGCCTCTACGTCGCCGGCGGCGCGAATGCCCACGGCTCGTTGCGCTCGCTCGAGGCCTATGACTTCCGCGCCCGGCGCTGGCGGCGGGGGCGGTCCTTCGCCGGCCCCGGCCGCAACCACGCGACGGGCGCGGCCTTCGGGCGCTTCTTCTACGTGATCGCCGGGCGCGACCGCGGCAACCTGCGGGCGGTCGACCGCTACGACACCCGCAGCCACCGCTGGCGCTGGGTGCGGCCGCTCCGCTTCGCTCGGGGCGGGATCGCCGCCGCGCGCCTGCGGGACGGGCGGATCGCGGTGTTCGGCGGCGAGCAGCTCGGCGTCGGCGGGACGACGATCCGCCCAGTCGAGCTGCTCGACCCCCGCAGCGGGCACTGGGGGCGGCTGCCGGACATGCGGACCCCGCGCCACGGCCTCGGCGGAGCGGCGCTCGGCCACCGCGTCTATGCGGTTGAGGGCGGCCCGCAGCCGGGGTTCCACTTCTCGAACGTGATCGAGGCGCTCGACGTCAGGCCGCGGTGAGCGCGTGCAGGCGCTCCAACTCGTCCTCGCGCGGCTCGTCGTGGAAGGCCTCGACCACCTCGCCGGCCGGCAGCCGCACCGCCAGGACCGCCGGCGTCGTCCGGATCCCGTAGCGCCGCGCCAGGTCGGGCCGTGCGCCGACGTCGACCTTGGTGAACGGGATGCCCCGGTCCCCGAGCGCCTGCTCCCAGCGCCGGCAGGGGACGCAGAAGCGACTCGAGAAGCCGACCACGGCCACCGGCGCCTCGCCCGGCAGCCCGAGCTCGGATGGGTTTACCCGGTCGGGGGCGGCCGCGCGGCGCGAGCGCAACGCGCCGGCGACCAAGAGGACGAGCGCTACGAGCGCTCCGGGTACCAGCACGCGGGCCATCAGAGCGCGGGGTAACGCTCCACCCGCACGCCGCGCAGCCGCGCGAGCCACAGGTAGAGCTCGCAGCCGACGCACAGCCCGCTGACCGCGGCGAGCAGGGCCAGCGTCGCGACGATCAGCGAGAGGGCCCATCCGAGCGCCGGCACCCCGAGCACGAACGCGAGCGTCGCCGCGCTCAGGAACACCGCCCCCACCAGGTTGGCGAACCGCGGCGGCCTGGCGTCCTCGATCCGTCCCTCCCCGGTCAGCCGCTGGATGACCTCGAAGTAGAGGAGGCACGGCAGGCAGAAGCGGCGCCCGAGGGTCAGCCCGACGATGAGCTGCGCGGCCAGCACCGCCACGAGCCACTCCGCGTTCACCACGTAAGCGACGAGGGCGACGGCGCCTATGACTGCCTGGTTCGTCCGAGGCCCGCGCGAATCGACGACATCGCTGTCGCGGTAGGGGTCGGCTGTCCTACTCGCCATCGACAGTCATTATTGCGGGGGCGCCCATGATCCCCATCAGGGACGACATTCCCACCCGCCGCTTCCCGATCCTGACGGTGGCGATCATCGTGCTCAACGTCCTCGTCTACTTCGGGTTCCAGCACGGCGGCCTCGGCCTCGGAGCGACCGGCGAGAAGCGCGTCGTGGAGTACGGGGCCATCCCCTACGAGCTGACCCACCCGGGCAAGAAGTGCGGCGCCGCGCAGACGCCCGCGGGGCAGATCGTGCCGATCTGCGAGGGCGAGCGCGGCATCCCGCAGGGGCTCGCCACCCGCGCGGCACAGGACACTCCATCAACGTGGGTGACCGTCTTCACTGCCATGTTCATGCACGGCGGCTTGTTACATCTAGCGGGGAACATGCTGTTCCTGTGGATCTTCGGCAACAACGTCGAGGACTCGATGTCGAGACCGAGGTTCGTTGTCTTCTACCTCCTCGGGGGCATCGCCGCCCTGGCGGGGCAGACAGCCATCGGCCCGAACGCCGCCGTACCGACGGTGGGGGCGAGCGGCGCCATAGCCGCGGTGCTGGCCGGCTACCTCTTGCTATATCCGCGGGCACGTGTCGTCACGCTGATCATCATCATCTTCTTCATCACGATCATCGAGCTGCCGGCCCTGCTCGTCCTCGGTGCGTGGTTCCTGCTCCAGGTCGCGTACGGTGTGTCCGACATCGCCCAGCCGGTCGGGGGCGGCGGGGGGGTCGCCTACTTCGCCCACATCGGCGGCTTCCTATTCGGACTTGCCACCATCAAGCTGTTCGCGAACCGGGTGCACGCGGACTACGACCGTCAACACCGGCTCCCCGTCTACTGAGGCCTTGTCTCCGGCATGAGCTCTCGAAGCCTCGTCCTCGCCGGCAGCGCGGTGCTCATGGGCCTCCTGGGGGTGCTCACGATCCTGGTCGTGGTCAGGGAGGGGATCGACGTCCTCGTGGTCGTGTCGCTGCTGGTCCTGGCTCTGCTCGGCTTTGGGGTGATCGGGGCCCTGACCTCGCCGCCGTCCGATGAATAGCCTGCTGAAGGGCGGCCGGCGACGGCGCCGGACGCGGGCATGGCTCATCGCGCTGGCGGCCTTGGTCCTCCTCGCCGCGGGTGGCGGCGCCGCGTACTACCTGCTCGACCGGGGCTCGAGCCACACCGCTCGGGCTCACGTCTCGGCGCAGCAGCTGGCGGCGCGCGCGCGTGCCAGTGCGTTGCGCGCGAAGCGTCAACGGCAGTTGGCCGTCGAGCGCGAGGGGCAAATCCTCATGGCCGGTCACAGCCGCTTCCGGGTTCACTTCGCCCGACCGCCGAAGGCGGGGCTGCTGTTCGACATGACGACCGGTCGCGTCATGTGGCGCTACCACCCCTACAAGGTCGTCCCGATCGCGAGCCTCACGAAGATGATGACCGCGTGGATCGTCGTCCACCGAACCCGCCCGGACGATCGCGTACGCATCACCAAGGACGCGCTCAATTACCGGGGCCAAGGGGTTGGCGTGCTGCCGAAGGGCAAGCGCGTGCGTCTCGAGACCCTGCTGAACGGGCTGCTGATCGTCTCCGGCAACGACACCGCCATCGCGCTCGCGGACCACGTGGCCGGGAGCCAGCGTCGCTTCGTGAACGCGATGAATCGCTGGGCGCGGCGCCTGCACCTGCGCTGCACCCACTTCGCGGACGTCTACGGGCTGAACCCGGGCAGCCGCTCGTGCGCGCGCGACCTCGCGGTACTCGCGCGCCTCGACATGCGAAGCCGTCGCATCCGGCGCATCGTCCGCCGCAGCAAGGTCGTTTTCCGCTTCCCGGTCAAGAGCCACCGGATCTGGCTCTACGGGCACAACCCGTTGATGGAGATCCACTACAAGGGCACGATCGGCCTGAAGACCGGGTTCACCGACCCGGCGGGCCGCTGCTTCGTGGGAGTCGTCCGCCGCCGCGGCCACACCCTCGCCGTGGTGCTGCTGCACTCCCCGAACCCCGCACGCCACGCCCCCGCCCTGCTGGACCGGGGCTTCCGCTACGAGGCCTGACGGAGCGGTCCGCCCCGCCGGACTCTCCTACCATCAACCCCACGGGGCCATAGCTCAGTTGGGAGAGCGCGTCCCTTGCAAGGACGAGGTCGCCGGTTCGAATCCGGCTGGCTCCACTCGGCGCGCCGCGGACCCCGGGCCTCGGACCGCTAGCTTCGAGCTGATGCCAAGCGAGCGCGCCCTCAGAGTCGCCGCCGCCGCGTTGGCGATCGCCGGGTTGGGCGTCGTCGCGTACATCGTGGTCGCCGACGAGCGGCGGCGCGCCGAGCTGTCTCGCCGGCGGACATGGCTGTGCCACCGTCGCCAACAGTCGCTACTCGCACATCGGTGGAGTCAACGTGGCCGTGTTCGGCGTCGTCGGCTACGCCCTCCTGCTCGCGGCGGCACTCACCTCGGGCGACCTTGGACGGTTCGGTGGGTTCACGGGAGCGCTGATCGGCTTTGGCTTCAGCGCTTACCTCACCTACCTGGAGCTGTTCGTGATCAACGCCATCTGCCAGTGGTGCGTGGCGAGCGCCGTGCTGATGGCCCTCATCCTGTGCGTCAACGGGGCGAGGGCGCTCCGCTACGGCGCGGTGGGCCCCGAGCTCCGGGAGGACGCCGACCAGCAGGGCCTTGATCGCGCGCTTAGGCAGCGCTCTTAGCGTTCGGCATCGGTGGCGAGCCGCAAGGAGCAACGGGAGAGGCTGAGGGCCCAACGCCTCCAAGGCCAGGCCGAGAATGAGGCCGACCGACGCCGCAGGCGGCTCGTCCAGTACGGAAGCGGCGCGGCGTTCCTCGCGGTCTGCGTCGTGGTTGCGCTGACCATCCTCAGCCAGTCCGGCGCCGGCTCCGCCGGGAGCGGCACCAAGGACGCGGGTCTGATCGCCCGGCAGCTGAATGGGCTTAGCCAGCACGGCACCTCGCTCGGCGACCCGAAGAAGGTCACCGTGGTCGAGTACGGCGACCTCCAGTGCCCGGTCTGCAAGGCGTTCTCCTTGGACGTCGCGCCGAACCTGGTCTCCGACGTCGTCCGCAAGGGCGCGGCCGACTACGAGTTCCGACAGTTCACGATCATCGGCCCGGACTCGGTGCTCGCCGCCAAGGCGGCGCTGGCCGCGGGCGAGCAGGGTCGCTACTGGAACTTCGTCGAGCTCTTCTTCCGGAACCAGGGCGCGGAGAACTCCGGTTATGTGACAAACCGCTTCCTGGAGGCCGTCGCCAGGGGCGCCGGCGTTCGGGACATCGCGAGGTGGAGCGCGGATCGGAAGAGCTCCAAGTGGGACTCGGTGCTATCCAAGGTCCAGCGCCAGGCCCGGTCGCTAGGCCTGGGCGCCACTCCCTCGATCGTCGTCGAGGGTCCGCACGGCACGCGCGTCGCGGGCTCGGGGCTGCTGCCGCTGAGCCAGATCGAGAACGCGATCAAGGCCGTCCAGTGAGCGCCGCGCCGCGCTCCGGCTGACCAGCGACCACTCGCGATGTGAACGCATCCGGCCCCCCGGTACGGCGGGCGACCGGGCGGCAGCCGGTGGACATGCCTCGCAGCGTTTCCGGGTAAGGCCTAACGTGATTGCCGGGGACGGCCCCGGTGGGAGGATCAGTCACCCGAGCGATGGCCGAGGAGGCCACAAGAGACAAGGCCGACGTTCACGGAGACGGCCGTCCAACGGAGGCGGCCCGCCGCCCGGCCCCGATCACGCGGGCCGAGCTCTCGAACTACGACATCGTCCGCCACTACTTCGGCCTCGCAGGCGACGGCCTAGGCCTGCGCGACGACATCGCCGAGGTGCTGCGCACCTGCTACCGCGAGGTCCAGGTCCAGATCCCGGTGAAGCTCCACGACGGCCGCATCCACGTCTTCACCGGCTATCGCGTCCAGCACAACGGAGCCCGCGGCCCCTACAAGGGGGGAATTCGCTTCCATCCCGAGGTCGACATCGACGAGATCCGGGCGCTCGCCGAGCTCATGACCTGGAAGACCGCGATCGTCGGCATCCCGTTCGGGGGCGCCAAGGGCGGGGTCGACGTGACTCCCAAGGAGCTGACCGCCGCCGAGCGCCAGGCGGTCGCCCGGCAGTTCATGGACAAGGTGGACAAGGTGCTGGGCCCGACGCGGGACATCCCGGCCCCGGACATCGGGACCAACGCCCAGACGATGGCCTGGCTGATGGACGAGTACGGCAAGCTCCACGGCCACACGCCGGCCTGCGTAACCGGCAAGCCGATCGCCCTCGAGGGCTCCTACGGCCGCGAGGCGGCCACCGGGCGGGGGCTGGTCTACATGTTCCGCGAGGCCGCGCCCCAGCTCGACCTGACGCCCTCCGAGACGCGGTTCGTGGTCCAGGGCTTCGGCAACGTCGGCTCGTGGGCCGCTCGGATCATGCGCCAGCTGGGGGCGCGGATGGTAGGCGTCTCGGACGCGAGCGGCGCCCTGCGCTCGGACGCGGGAATCGACCCCGACGCGCTCGCGCGTCATCTGGCCGAGGGGGGCGACGTGGTTAGCTTCCAAGAGGGCGATCGGGTCTCCCCCGATGAGCTCCTCGAGACCGAGTGCGAGGTCTTCATCCCGGCGGCGCTCGGCGGCATGATCCACAAGCAGAACGCCGACCGGCTGAACTGCCGCATGGTTGTCGAGGGCGCCAACAGCCCGACCACCCCGGCGGCCGATGAGATGCTGGCCGACAAGGACATCTTCATCGTCCCCGACGTCATGGCCAACGCGGGCGGGGTGGTCGTCTCCTACTTCGAGTGGGTGCAGAACCTCCAGCACTTCCGCTGGGACGAGCGAGAGGTCAACGACCGGCTAGGGCGGATCCTGCGCAAGGCCTACCGGGAGGTCTCGGCCCGTGCGAGGGAGCGGAGGCTCAGCCTGCGGGTGGCCGCCTACCAGCTCGGGATAGAGCGGGTCGTCGAGGCATCCCGCACCCGGGGCTACATCTCCTAGCCCGTCCCGCGGGCTGTCACTCGAAGTCGAGATCGACCGAAGGGCGGGTTTCCCGGCGAGGCCGCTCCGGCTCTGGTGAGGGCGGCTCCTCCGGTCGCGCAGGCGGCGGTGGCTCAGGCCGGCCGGCGGAGACCTCCGGCTCGGGCGGCGCGGCGTCTGCCTCCGGGACGCCGGGCTCCGAAGGCTCCGCCGGCCCGGCCTCCGCCTCGATCTCCTCGACAGGCCAGGCCTCGGTGGGGCGATCGAGGAGCTCGGTCGCCTCTTCGTGCACTTCGGCGGGCTGCTCACCCTCGTCCGGGCCGAGCGCGGCGGGCTCGCCCTCCGGGGCCTGCCCCTCGTCCGGCGGGGGCGCCTCCCGACGGGCTGGACCGAGGGCCTCTGCCTCCTGCCGGCGGACCTCCTCCTCGTCCGCCCCGTGCTTGCGCTTGAGCTGAAGGTGCTCGCGGATGGCGTCCTCGAATACGCCCATCGCAGCCCCAACCCTAGCGACCGGAGCTAGGCGGAAACCGGAGCGGCGCCGGCCCGCTCCACCCGGTTCTTGCCCGCCCGCTTGGCCCGGTACAGGGCAGCGTCGGCCGCCGCGATCAGGGACTCCTTGTCGCCCCCGCTGGTCGATATCGCCGCGGCCCCGAAGCTCGCCGTAACCCGCAGCGATCCCAACCGCTCCCCACCCTCTATCCGAAGCGACTCGACGGCCCGACGCATTCGCTCCGCGAGGTGAGCCGCCCCCTCGCAGCCGGTCTCCGGCACGACCACGACCAGCTGCTCCCCGCCGTAGCGGGCCGGCACGCCGACGCCGGCGGCGACCTCGCGCACCGCGCGGGCGACGGCGACGAGCACCTCGTCCCCCTTCCGGTGCCCGTGCCCGTCGTTGACCCACCTGAAGTCGTCGAGGTCGAGCATCACGAGGCCGAGCGGCCTCTCAAGGCGGCGGCTGCGCTCGATCTCACGGTCGAGCACCGCGTGGAGCTCGCGTAGGTCGGCGAGTCCGGTCAGCTCGTCGTTCACGCGCCGTCGCTGCGACCGATCGAGCTCATGAGCGCCGCCGGTCCGCCCGCCCGTGGCGTTTCTTCCACTGGGAGTCCGGACACGACGAGTGTCGGGGCGATCGTTGACGCCAATCCGCCGGCCATCGACCGGACCAGCCTACTGCGCACGGTCGCCCGGACAGCGGCCCTTGCGCCCCCCGCCCCGCCGCTACCATCACCCTTCGCCCGCCGAAAATGGGTGGGTGCCTCGAGGGGCTATAGCTCAGTTGGGAGAGCGCCTGGATCGCACCCAGGAGGTCGCCGGTTCGAGTCCGGCTAGCTCCATCTCTGAAAGGCGCTGCACAGCGGCGCCTTTTCGTCTGGTCGGATCGGGGGGGATCGCCCACGATCGGCGCTGAATAAAGGCACTAGTGCCTTTATCGGGCTGGATTCGTCGCGATCGCGGAGATTCCGGCGAACTCGGCGCCACCGGTGGCGGCCTGCCGCGTCACAGCTCGAGGTGACCTGCAGTGTCGAGCGTCGCGCTCCTTCCGGGCGGCTCGCGAGGTCGCGCCCGGCCTACGCGCGGCGGGCGTTCCCGAGCTCGTCGAGCGGGTCGCGCGCGGCGATTACGACGCGGACACTCGCGAGCTGCGAGGACAGCCATGGTCGTCTACAGCTTGAAACGGAGCAGCTGCTGCCGGTGTCGACCGGGGAGGCGTTCGCGTTCTTCGCCGACGCCTTGAACCTCGAGGCGATCACCCCGCCCTGGCTGCACTTCAAGGTGATGACCCCACAGCCGATTGCCATGGGCCCGGGGACGCTGATCGAGTACCGCCTGCGACTCCATTCGATCCCGCTGCGCTGGCTCGCCCGGATCGAGTTCTGGGAGCCCGGTCGCGGGTTCGCGGACATCCAGCTGCGCGGCCCGTACCGGCTCTGGCGCACACCCACGGCTTCCTGCCACACGAGAGCGGGACCGCCATGCGACAGTCGAGCTGCAACTCCTCCGCCACGAGTGTCTCATGGCCTGGCGCATCTGGACCGGACTTCCGGTCTGCAGCAGGGCTGCGCCCTCGCGGGAACGGCCCGACCAACGCCGGCTAGCGCCGCGGCGACGAACCAGCGCTGCGAAAAAGCGCCTGCGCTCAAGCTGCACTGGAGGACTCGCTGGACTGCAAGCCTCCGCGTTCTTCACCGGGACAGCGACGAGCACCACGAGGGCGGGTTCAATGGGTGCGACGGGGCTGGTCGCCGCGAACCGCCCTGTACACGGCCTTCCGCGTCGGAGCGCGGTCAGACGCTCGGGGTGATGCGCAGCGCCGGCTTTGGTACCGGTGCGTCGAGATCGAAGTTCGTCACCCCGTCGGTGCCCCAGTCGACCCCGCCGAAGAAGTTCGTCGCGAGCACCTTGGCATCGTCCCACCACGGTGGCGCGTGGCCTTTGTAGTACGGCCACTGCTCCGACGGCTGGGCCATGTCGGCAACAAAGCTGGCGAAGTTCGGGCCCGTTGGCTCGAGGTTGAGCTGCAATGCCTGCATCAGTGTCAGGAAGCGGGTGAACCGGTGGCGGTTCCAATCGAAGCCACGCGGCGGCGCGGCGCAGATCACGTCCCCCGCCTCCTGGCCGCGCTCGATCAGCGCGTCGACGACATGGCTGGGCATCTCGAGGTTAAGCCCGCCCTGCTCCCTAGTCAGGCGAATCTGACAGACGCGGTCGCGGTATCCCGGCAGCTCGCTCTGCATGTTGTCCCGCCAGTTGCGCGCCGCGTTCAGGAGCTGGCGGAAGAAGGTAACGATGCCGTCGACCGAGGAAAACGCCGGCGGGCGCGGCACGTCGCCGAAGACGACATAAGGCTCATGAGCCAGCGTGGCCTCCTGCTTCGGATCCGGGTAGGGCTCGAGATCGAGGCCGAAGGTCGGCCGGCCCGGGAACAGGCTGTCGAAGAAGTGGATCGGGAAGTTGCTGCAGATGCCGCCATCGGACATGCAGTGCTCCACGAGGTAGGGCAGTCGCGGGTGCTCAGACCACAGCGGGACGGTTGACACCAGCATGGGGAAGCTCAGGCTAAGTCGTGCCGCGACGACAATCGGCAGCTTCGCCCCCGGCAGACGACGGAGGTTCCTGTCCGGCGCGGTCTCGAGCGTCGCCGCATCGCTGTCCGCGACCATCGCCGCGACGACGGTCGGCGGGAACAGCTTGCAGAACTCCGCCGGGTCGAAGTAATAGATCGTCTCGCCCGAGATCGTTCTTCCCTTCAAGTCGGCGTCGGCGCTCGGCGGGTCGTCCCCGAGGGGCAGGTCTACCGGGCGGCTCAAGCTCAGATCGGTCGTGATCAGCCGCAGCACGATCTCCCGTCCCGGCCCTTCCCCGGCGAGCATGCCGAAGGTCAGCGGCCGATCGAGATCGAGCCCGGCGCAATCCTGAATCTTCTCGTGTAGCCACTCCGTAAGCGCGGGCTCGTCGAACCCCTCTTGCCTCAGGCCGCTGCACATCCCGAGCCAGTTTTCCTTGAGCGCGGTGTTGACCCCGACGGCGAACGACC
>DASQXU010000489.1:0-3280 GCA_035639555.1 Thermoleophilaceae bacterium | reverse complement strand
GCCCGCCGCGAGGCCGAGCGCGCGCGGGAAGGCTTCGCGGCGCTGGGAGCAGCCGGGGAGGAACGGCGCGCGCTGGAGTTGGCCGCGGCTACCCCCGCCCGGGAGAGTGGCACGCTCAGCCGGCGCGAGCTCGAGGTGCTGGCGCTGGTGGCGGAAGGGCGAACCAACGCGGAGATCGCGGACGCGCTCGTGCTCAGCGAGCACACCGTTCACCGTCACGTGGCGAATATCCTCGCCAAGCTCGGCTGCTCCTCGCGAGCTGCGGCCGTCGGCCGCGCGGCCGAGCAGGGACTCCTGTAGCCGCCGCCCGACCGGGCCATCTTCCAAGGATGGCCCGAAAGGGCGAAGTGAAGGCCCGGCTGCGGCACGACACTCCCCGGCGTTGCCCGGCAGCGGGCCGGGCTGGACTCGGAGGTGAGGCATGGCAACGAGGGAAGTGATTAGGGGCTCGGCGCAGGCTCAGGGCGAGCTGTGGGGCGCGCGAGCTCGGGACTGGGCCGAGGTGCAGGAGCCGGCGCAGAGCGGGCTCTACGGGCCGGTGCTCGACGCGGCCGGCGTGGGCGAGGGTACGAGGCTGCTCGACGCCGGCTGCGGCTCGGGTGTCGCCACCGCCGTGGCGCACGGCCGCGGCGCAACAGTGGCGGGGATCGACGCGGCGCTGCCGCTGATCGAGCACGCCCGCGAGCGGCTGGCCGGCGCCGAGTTCCGGGTCGGCGAGCTCGAGGCGCTGCCCTACGAGGACTCCGCCTTCGACGTCGTGACCGGCTTCAACTCCTTCCAGTACCCCGCCGACCCGGTCCGTGCGCTGCGCGAGGCGCGGCGCGTCACCCGAAGCGGCGGCACGGTCGTGATCGTGACCTGGGGCCGGCCCGAGGACTGCGAGGCGTCCGCATACCTGAAGGCGCTCGGCTCGCTAGTGCCGCCACCCCCGCCCGGTGCGCCGGGGCCGTTCGCGCTGTCGGAGCCGGGGGCGCTGGAGGAACTCGCTGGCCAAGCGGGGCTGACTTCTGGCACCGCGCAGGAGCTCGCGACGCGCTGGGAGTACCCCGACCGCGAGACGGCGCTGCGAGGTCTGCTGTCGGCAGGCCCGGCGGTCAAGGCGATCGACACCAGCGGGGAGGAGCGCGTCTTCGAGGCGGTCGCCGACAGCATCGCGCCGTTCCGCACGGCGTCCGGCGGCTACGCGATCGAAAACAGCTGGCGCTACCTCGTAGCGGGGGCATGAGGGCGAATCTGCTCCGCGACCGCTGGGACGAGCAGCGGGCGCGGCCGGGCTACGCGTGGAAGCGGCGCGGGCTCGGTCGCGCCCTCGGCGGCGAGCTCCTCGGAGCAAGCCTCTACGAGCTCCCACCAGGCCAGGCGAGCTAGCCCAACCACTGGCACTGGGCAAACGAGGAACTGCTGATAGTCGTTGCCGGCAAGCCGACGCGCCGCACGCCGGACGGCGAGCGGGACCTCCAGGCCGGCGACGTCGTCCTCTTCCGTCGCGGACGGGAGGGAGCCCACGCGGTCTCCAACCGAAACGACGCACCGGCCCGTGTCCTGATCGTCTCAACGATGGTCCACCCAGAGATCGCCGAGTACCCCGACAGCGGCAAGCTCCTCGTCGGGGCCGGAGCGCCACCGACCCCCGGACAGGAAGCTCCGCTCGAGCTGTTCTTTCGCAAGCAGTCCGTGGTCGGCTACTGGGACGGCGAGCCCATCCACGCCAACGAGTGAGTCGACACGTCCTATCCCGGCAGCGACGACTCGCCAGACGCGCGCGGAGCGATCACCAGCGATTTCGGCGCCGGCGTTACTCCTGAGCGCCGAACTCGATAGCGGGCCCCGTCAAGAGCAGTAGGTCCCGTGGACAGTTCCGCAGCCATTAGAACTGAACACTCTCGCCGGCCGACGCGACTGCTTCGTGGCCGAAGCGGTCGTCAGCGAGAGTGCTGGAAGCACACAGGAAAGGAGGCGTCTGCTCGCAACTGGACTGCTCCCGGTCCTCGTCGAGGCTGTCGCGTAAAGGGGGTCCGTCCGGGCCGGTGGTTGGAATGCCGACATGGCGCAGAACTTCATTGAAAGCCGACCTGAGCAGGGATTTTTGTTGCCGCCGGATGTGCGGGAGTGGCTGCCGGCGGATCATCTGGCGTGGTTTGTGATCGACGCCGCGGCGGACATGGAGCTGTCGGCGTTTGATGCCGCCTACCGGTCCGACGGTCATGGCCGCGCCGCCTATGAGCCGTCGCTGATGGTGGCGCTGGTGCTGTACGCATTTGCGACCAACGTCCGGTCGTCGCGGGCGATCGAGCGTCACTGTCGCCAGGACGTGGCTTACCGGGTTATCACCGGCAATCTGATCCCCGATCACGCGACGATCGCCGCGGTTCATCTGCCGGCACGAGGAGGCGCTGGCCGCACTGTTCACCGAGGTGCTGAAGCTGTGCGACCACGCCGGGCTGGTGGGGCCTGGGGTGGTGTCGATCGACGGCACCAGGATCGCGGGTAACGCCAGCCCGGAGGTCAGCTCCGAGTTCGAGCGGATCGCGCGCGAGATCGTGGCCGAGGCCAAGGCGACCGACGAGGCGGAGGACGAGCTGTATGGCGAGGAGCGGGGTGATGAGCTGCCTGAGCAGCTGCGCACGCCGGAGGGACGGCGCGAGTTCTTCCGCCAGGTCAAGCGTGAGCTTGAGCGTGAGGACGAGCAGCGGGAGCCGACCGAGCCCGAACCCGAGCCGGCGGAGGAGATGTCGCTCGAGCTCGACGCGAAGGAGATCGTGGGGCACGGGCCGCAGGGGCGGGATGCGTGGTTGCGGGAGGGCAAGCGCCAGCTCGAGCAGCAGCGCTGGGATAACCCGGATCCGATCCCGCGTTCGCGCGCGGAGCGGTTGCTTTTGTCAGCTGAGCGGCTGGACTCAGACCTTGACGTCGAGCGCCGCTCGAACGAGGCATATGAGGCCTACCGGGCCCGTGGGCGGATGCGCGACGGCCGGCGGTTCGGCCGCCCCGCCAACCCGTATCAGCCGCCGGATGTGCCCGCTGGGAAGGTGAACGTGACCGACCCTGACTCGCGCCCGATCCCGATCGGGTTTGGCTTCGTGCAGGGCTACAACGCGCAGGCCGCGGTCAACGAGCAGCAGATCGTGCTGGCGGCGGAGATCACCAACACCTCGACCGACTTCTCGCAGCTTGACCCGATGGTCACCGCCACCCTGGGCGAGCTCGAGCGGGCGGGGATCGAGCAGCTGCCCGAGGCGGTTGCCGCCGACGCCGGCTACTAGAACGAGCAGCACATGGA
>DASQXU010000488.1:0-12884 GCA_035639555.1 Thermoleophilaceae bacterium | reverse complement strand
TCCACCAGGAAGGTGGAGGCGGTCACGTAGGAGCTCTCGTCGGAGGCGAGGAAGAGCACGCCCTGTGCGATCTCTCGCGCCTCTGCGAAGCGGCCCATCGGTAGGTGGACGAGGCGGCGCCGCGCCTTCTCGGGATCCGTCGCGAAGAGCTCCTGCAGGAGCGGCGTGTTGACGGGGCCCGGGCACAGCGCGTTCACCCGCACGCCCCGCCGCGCGAACTCCACCCCCAGCTCGCGCGAGAGGGACAGGACTCCCCCCTTCGACGCGGTGTAGGAGATCTGCGAGGTCGCCGAGCCCATCACCGCCACGAACGACGCGGTGTTGATCACCGAACCCCCGCCCGAGTCGAGCAGGTGCGGGATGCCGTGCTTGCAGCAGAGGAAGACCGCGGCCAGGTTGACGTCCTGGACGCGACGCCATGCCTCGAGCGAGGTCTCGAGCGCCGAGCGGTCGTCCGGGGGTGAGATGCCGGCGTTGTTGAACAGCACGTCCACGTGCCCGAGCTCCTCCTTCACGCGGGCGTAGACCTCGTCCACCTGGCGCTCGTCGGTCACGTCGGCGCGCAGCGCGAGGTCGCCGACAGCGTCGTCGGAGACGTCCACGCCGACCACCGTGGCCCCCTCGTCGCTGAAGACCCGCGCGGCCTCGGCGCCGATGCCGCCTGCCGCCCCGGTGATCACGCTGACCTTGCCGTCGAGGCGCCCCATCAGCCGGTCGCGTAGTAGACGTTCTTGACCTCGGTGTAGTGCTCGAGCGCCCGCGGGCCGAGCTCGCGCCCGAGCCCCGACTGCTTGAAGCCGCCGAACGGGGTGGTGACCCGCACGGAGGTGTTGGAGTTGATCGAGAGGACCCCGGTCTCGATCGCACGGGCCACGCGCAGGGCGCGGGCGCCGTCGCGGGTCCAGATCGAGCCAGAGAGCCCGTAGATCGTATCGTTGGCCAGCCGGATGGCCTCGGCCTCGTCGGCGAACGGGATCACGGACGCCACCGGCCCGAAGATCTCTTCGCGCGCCGCGCGGTCGTCGTTTCGGACCGGGCACAGCACGGTGGGCGGGAACCAGAAGCCGGCGCCCTCGGGGGCGCTGCCCCGGATGGCGACCGGGGCGTCGCCGTCGACGTAGGAGGCGACCTTGCTGCGCTGCTCCTCGGAGATCAGCGGGCCCATCTCGGTCTCCGGATCGAGCGGATCGCCGACGCGCAGCGACTCGACGGCCTCCTCCAGGGCCTCCATGAAGCGGTCGAGGGCGGCCCGCTCGACCAGGATCCGCGAGCGCGCGCAGCAGTCTTGGCCGGCGTTGCCGAACACCGCCAGCGGCGCAGCGCCGGCTGCTCGCTCGAGATCGGCGTCGGCGAAGATCACGTTGGCCGACTTGCCACCGAGCTCGAGCGTGACCCGCTTGATCGTGGCCGCCGCCCCCTCGGCGATCGTCCTCCCCACCGCGGTCGAGCCGGTGAACGCGATCTTCGCCACGTCGGAGTGCTCGACGAGCCGCCGCCCGCACACCGACCCGGGGCCGGCCACGACGTTCACCACCCCGGTAGGCAGACCCGCCTCGAGCGCCAGCTTCTCGAGCTCGAGAGCGGTGAGCGGGGTCAGCTCGGCAGGCTTGAGGACCACGGTGTTGCCGGCGGCCAGCGCCGGCGCCACCTTCCACGAGGCGATCACCAGGGGGAAGTTCCAGGGCACGATCAGCCCGACCACCCCGAGCGGCTCGCGAAACGTCATGTCAACTCCTCCGGCGACCGGGATGGTCTCGCCGAGCAGGCGTTGCGGTGCCCCCGCGTAGTAGCGGAAGCAGTCGACGACCATCGCCATCTCGGCGCGCGCGTCGGAGATCGGCTTGCCGGCGTTCCGCGCCTCGAGCGTGGCGAGCTCCTCCTGCTGCTCCTCGAGGACGTCGGCGAGGCGGTGCATGGCTCCCGCCCGCTCCTCGGGGTCGAGCGAGCGCCAACCGGGGAAGGCGGTGCGTGCATGGGCCACCGCGGCGTCCACCTCGCGCTCGCCCGCCTGGGGAACGCGCGCCATGACGTCGCCGGTGGCCGGCTCGACGACCTGGATCACGACGCCGGCGCCTCGACGCGCGCCTGCTCCACGAGCGCGCCGACCACCCTGTCGCGGACGTCCTGCTCCGGGTGCCAGAGCACCCCGAGGACGAAGTCGCGCTCGGGCAGCTCGACAGCCTCGACCAACCCGTCGGGCAGCGACCAGCCGCTCGCGACCAGTCCCTCACCGAGCTCCGCCAGCCCCTGGTGGTGGTGGGACCTCACCGCGCTGGTCTCGGCCCCCACGGCCCGAGCCGCCAGCGAGCCCGGCTCGAGCCGCACCTCGTGGTCGCAGAACGCGCCCGGGGTGTGGCGATGCACGTCCAGGCGGTCGAGATGCTGATCGAGGGTCCCGCCGAGGGCGACGTTGAGCAGCTCCATCCCGCGGCAAATCCCGAGCACCGGCAGCTCGCGCTCGATCGCCCGATGGGTAAGCGCCAGCTCGAAGCGATCCCGCTCGGGGGATCCAGGGCGGGTCTGCGGATGGGGTATCGCCCCGTAGCTCGCCGGGTCGATGTCGGCGCCGCCCGGGAGCACCAGGCCGTCGACCAGGTCGAGCGCCTCGTCGGGCGACTGCGCCACGGCGTCGTCGGGAGGGAGGATCACCGCCTGCGCGCCCGCGCTCGCCACGGCCCCCGTGTAAGCGCGCGGCGTCACGTTCGACTCGACCTGCCACCCCGCCCAAGCGGCCCGCTCGACCTCTGCGCAGACGCCGATCACCGGGCTGCTCACCACATCACCCGGTCCACGACGTCAGCCGCGCTCGAACATCCGGCGGCGCTCGTAGTCGGTCACTACCTGGTCGAATAGACGCTGCTCGGTGCGCCCGTAGTTGAGGTAGTGCTTCCAGACCGCCTCGCCGAAGGTCCGCTTGGCGAAGTCGCTCGACTCCCAGAGGTCGACCGCCTCGCGCAGCGTGGAGGGGAAGGGCTCGGCCTCGGCCTTCTCGTAGGCGTTGCCGACGAGCTCCGGTCCGGGGTCGGTGCCGTTCTCGATGCCGTCGAGGCCCGCGGCGAGGAGGGCGGCGTAGCCCAGGTAGGGGTTGACGTCGGCGCCCGGGATGCGGCATTCGACCCGGCGCGACTGACCGTGCCCGACGATGCGGAAGCCGCAGGTGCGGTTGTCGCGTCCCCACGAGATGGAGGTCGGCGCCCAGCTCTCGGTCGCGTAGCGCTTGTAGGAGTTGATCGCCGGCGCGACGAACAGCGCGAGCTCGCGGATCCGCGCCCGCTGTCCGCCCAGGTAGTGGCGGAAGACGTCGGTCTCCTCGTGGCCGTCGACGAAGGCGCTCCGCTCACCGTCGAAGAGGCTCGAGTGGATGTGGCACGAGCTCCCGATGTCCTTCTCAGAGGGCTTGGCCATGAACGTCGCCGAGACCCCGTGGAGGAACGCGATCTCCTTGACGCCGTTCTTGTAGAGCGTGTGCCGGTCCGCCGAGGTGATCGCGTCGGCGTAGCGGGTGTTGATCTCATGCTGGCCGTACCAGGCCTCGCCCTTCGAGAACTCGACCGGGATCCCGGCGCCCTGCATGCCTCGGCGGATCGGCGCGAGGTACTGCTCGTCGCGCGTGGTGGCCAAGATGTGGTAGTCGAGGATGTAGGGAATGGTCGGGGTGAGGTCGCGGTAGTCCTTCTCGTAGGCCTCGGCGTAGCTCTCCTTGTAGAGGAAGAACTCGAGCTCGGAGGCGAAGTAGGGGATGTAGCCCATCTCCCGGGCGCGCTCGTACTGGGTGATCAAGACGTGGCGCGGCGACTCGACGACGGGTGAGCCGTCGTGCCATACCACGTCGCAGAGCACGAGGGCGGTGCGGTCGAGCCACGGGATCCGCCGCAGCGTGGCCAGATCGGGCACGATCGCGAAGTCCCCGTAGCCCTTCTCCCAGTTGGCCATCTCGTAGCCGGGGACGGGATCCATCTCCATGTCGAGGGCGAGCAGGTAGTTACACCCCTCCATGCCGTGCTCGGTGATCTCGTCGAGGAAGTACTCGACCTGGATGCGCTTGCCGAACAGCCGGCCCTGCATGTCGGTGAAGGCGGTCACCACGGTGTCGACCGCGCCCGTCTCGGCCTCCTTCCGGAGGTCGTCGAGCGACAGCATGCCGGCGGTGCCGCCCGGCCCTCCCGGCCGGGCGTTGCTCTGACTGGCGGCCCGCGCGGGAGTTACCGCGTGATCAGTCAGCGGTGACCTCGTCCTCCTCCAGGGTGCGCACCGGCCCCTGGTAGCGGTCCTTCGCCGACACGAGGTACCAGATCCCGAACAGGAGCGGCAGCGCGATCGCGAACGGCGTGTAGTTCACGAGGCTTGCGTCGAACCCCTTGTTCCAGGGCAGGCCCGCCGGGGCGTACGGCAGGTCGAGGCTGAACACCACCAGGATCACGAACGCGATCGCGAGCCCGTTCACGATCTTGTAGCGCCGTCCGAGGTTCCACGGCCCGGCCTCGAAGCTGTCGCCCTTTCGCAGCCGGAGGTACACGGGGAGGATGTAGGCGAGATAGAGGCCGACCGTGCAGATCCCGGTGAGCGCGAAGAACGCGAACGGGATGTTGTTCTTGCCGAACAGCGCCGGGATGGCGATCGCCAGCGAGAAGACCGAGACCGCGATCACCGCGTTGAACGGCACGCGGTCGCGGTTTACGAGACGGAAGATGGCCCAGCCGGGCATGCCGCGGTCGCGCGCGAAGGCGTACCAGGTGCGCGATGCGCTCGTGAGCCCGGCCGTCACGCAGAAGAGCTGCCCGACGGTGGCGATCAGGATCACGAGCTTCGCGGCCCAGGGATCAAGGGCGCTTGTGAAGATCGCGCCGACGAAGCCGGCGCCGTCGTTGACCGCCTTCTCGTCGGTCGCCGCGAACAGGAAGGCGAGGAGGACGAACCAGCCGATCACCGCCGACCAGAAGACCGACCGCCACACCCCCTGCGCCGCGGCCTTCGCCGCTCCCCTCGTCTCCTCGGCGGTGTGCGCCGATGCGTCATAGCCGGTCTGGGTGTACATGGCCAGGAGGAAGCCCACCGGCAGCACGAGGAGCCAGAAGCCCAGGTTGCTGGTGGAGCCCCCGAAGGCGCCGTTGTTGTTGATCCGGTGCCCAAACACGAAGCTCGCGCTTTGATGGTGATCCGGTACGAAGATGAGCACGGCGATTACGACGGCGACCCCGACCACATGCCAGCCGACCGAGATGTTGTTGAGCAGTGCCAGGACCCGGTCGGCGAACACGTTCAGGGCGGTGACGACCGCCAGGATGATGAAGAAGAGCAACCACGTCTCGCCCAGGATGTGCTTGGTGTCGCCGAAGTTGATGCCGATGACGTTCAGCCCGTACAGCTGCAGCAGGTTGAACAGGAAGAAGGCGGCGCCGTAGCCAACCGAGGCGACGATTCCCACCAGACCGACGATGTTGAACCAGCCGGTCATCCAGCTCCAGCCCTTGCCGCCGAGATCGTGCGCCCACCAGTAGGGACCGCCGGCGGTGGGGTACCTCGAGGTCAGCTCGGCCATCGAGAAGGCCACCATCAGCACGAAGAAGCAGAGCACCGGCCAACCGATCGAGGCCGCGATCGGGCCGCCGTTCTGCCACGCGAAGGCGAACGTAGTGAACGTCCCGGCGAGGACCGAGATGATCGTGAACGAGATCGCGAAGTTCGTGAAGCCGGACCAGGCGCGCGCCAGCTCCTGCCTGTAGCCCATCTCGTGCAGCCGGCGCTCGTCCTCCTGGACGCTGCGGTCCGGCGGCGCCGTCCGAGTCCTGTCCGTCGCCATGCGAGTCCCCTCCTCCTCTGGGTCCGCTTGGTCGTTTGGTCAAAATGGTTTGACGCACCGACCTATGTGACCGGCGCACGATACGTGACGATTCGGACGAAATCAATCGCGAATTTCGCCCGCGTCTACCGCAGTCTGCGGGGGCCCGGGCAGGCTCTCGGGGCGTGGACGCCGAGGTAGCGGTCATCGGCGCCGGGGTGGTCGGGTCGGCGAGCGCGCTCGCCCTGGCCAGGCGCGGGGCCTCCGTCCTGCTGCTCGAGGCCGAGGATGAAGCGGGGCTCGGCGCGAGCGGGACGAACTCGGGGATCTGGCACACGGGGTTCGACTCCCCGCCCGGCGAGCTCGAGACCGAGCTGATCCTCAGCTCCGGCCGCCGGCGCGACCGGGTGCTCGAGGCGCTCCGCGTACCGCTGCGGCGCTGCGGCGCCGTGCTCCGACCGCTCCATGGGGAGCAGCGCCCCGCTGTGCGGGCGCTTGCCGCCAACGCAGAGGGCAACGGGGTCGAGGTTGCCCTCGGGCATGATGGCGCGCTGCGCGTCCCGGGCGAGGCGATCACGGACCCGGTCGCCTACACCCTCGCGCTCGTCGCGGCCGCCCGGGCGTACGGGGCCGAGCTCCGGACCGGATTCGCGGTGGCGTCGCTCTCCCGCGGCGGCGACGGGCTCGCCCTCCAGAGCGCGGACGGCGAGCGCGTGCGGGCGCGCGTCGTGGTGAACTGCGCCGGCCTGCGCGCCGACGAGGTGGCGCGCCGCGCCGGTGACGACTCGTTCTCGATCTACCCCCGCAAGGGCGAGTTCCTCGTATTCGAGCCGCGCGAGCCGCTCGAGGAGATACTGCTTCCCGTGCCGAGCAAGCGCACCAAGGGAGTGCTGGTCTTCCCGACGATCGACGGCAAGGTCGTGGCCGGGCCGACGGCGGTCGACCAGGACGACAAGGACGACTGGTCGGTGCGCCCGCAGGCGGCCGAGGAGATCGTCCCCCGCGCTGCCGCCATGCATCCGCCCCTCGACGGGCTTCGGCCGATCTTCGCCTACGCCGGCCTGCGGCCGGCCGGTCGCGGCGTCAACTACCTGATCGGCGCCTCGAGCCAATGCCGCGGCCTCGTGAACGTCGCCGCGATCCGCTCGACCGGTCTCACGGCCTCGCTCGGAATCGGCGAGCGGGTGGCCAGGATCGTCGCCGGCTTGGGCGTGGTCCTTCGGGCCGAGCGGCCGCTTCTCGGCGGCGAGCCGCCCCGGCTCGACGGTCCGTGGTGGAGGCGGACGGCCCGCCTGCGAGTGGGAGCATGAGCGAGCCGCTGCTGCTCGGCCTCGACGAGGGGACCTCGGCGGTCAAGGCGATGCTGTTCGACCGCGAGCTTCGGCCGCGGCGCGAGGCCAGGCGGGACAAGGTCAACCGCAGGCCACGGCCCGGTTGGGTGGAGCAGGACCCCGAGGAGGTGCTCGAGGCGGTGGTCGACGCGGTGGCCGAGCTGCTCCACGATGCCCCCGGGACGGTCGAGGCCTGCGGGCTCGATCACCAGGGCGAGTCGGTGCTGGCCTGGGACGCCGAGAGCGGCCAGGCGCTGTCCCCGATCGTGACCTGGCAGGACAAGCGCTCGCAGGAGGTGCTGGACCGGCTTGCCTCAGACGGGGTCGGGTCGCAGGTGCAGAGCTGGAGCGGCCTGCCCCTCGATCCCTACTTCTCTGCGGGCAAGCTCGCCTGGCTTCTCGACCACGAGCAACGCGTCGTCGACGCCGCCGAGCGCGGAACCCTGCGGCTCGGCACGGTCGACGCGTACCTGTGCGACCGGCTCGGCGCCGGCTTTGCCACCGACCTCTCGACCGCGTCGCGGACCCAGCTCGCGGTGCCGGGTGAGCCGGATTGGGACCCGCGCCTGCTCCGTGCGTTCGGCGTCCCCCGTGACGCGCTGCCGCCGCTCCTCGACACCGCCGGCGACCTCGGCGTCCTCCGCCACCCGAGCTGGCCGGTCGAGCTTCCGCTGCGCGCGCGCTGCGTCGACCAGCAGGCGGCGCTGGCCGGTGCCGGCTGCGTCGAGCCCGGCCGGGTGAAGGCGACCTACGGGACCGGTGTGTTCGTGCTCGCCCACGTCGGGGGCGAGCGCCCGGCCACGACCGGCGACCTCCTGCCCACGGTCGCCTGGCGGGTCGACGGCGCGGTCGAGTACGCGCTCGACGGCGGCGTGTTCACCGCCGGAGCGCTGCTCGACTGGCTGAGCCGCGATCTCGGCCTGGCCCCCGACCCACCGGCGCTGGCCGCGCTGGCCGCCGAGGCGCCCGACGCGGGCGACGTACGGCTGCTGCCCGCCCTCGCCGGCCTCGGATCGCCCTGGTGGCGCCCGGACGCGCGCGGGGTGATCGCCGGTCTCGGGTCGGGCACCCGCCGGGCCCACGTGGCCCGGGCCGCGCTCGAGGCGATCGCCTGGCGCGTCGCCGATGTCGTGGCCGCGGTGGCCGCGCACGCGCCGGTCGAGGTGCTGCGGGTCGACGGCGGGCTTACCCGCGACCGGCTGCTCCTGCGACTCCAGGCCGACGCCGCCGGCGTGCCGGTGATGCGCGGCGCGGTCGACGCCACCGCGGCCGGCGCCGCGGCGCTCGGGGCGGTCGGGGCCGGCGTGCTTCCGTCGACCGCCGCGATCGGGGACCTGATCCCGGTGGGCGAGCGGGTCGACCCCGAGCGCGACGAGCGCTGGCGGACGGAGGCCCATGCGGCGTGGCGGACGTTCGTGGAGCGGGCGGCCGCGCTCTAGCCGGGGCGCTTATGCGCCGGGCTACGCGGCCGGCCAGAGCGCGGCCAGGATGTGCTCGGTGCCCTCGATGTGCTCCCGCATCAGCGACACCGAGCGGCCCACGTCGCGACGACGAAGCAGCGAGACCAGGCGGCGGTGCTGCGCGTTCGACCGGCTCAGCACCTCCTCGGGGTGGGCGATGCGGGCGATCAGGTCGCTCATCTCGCCCTGCACCGCGGTCATCGCGGTGACGAGCCGCGCCGAGTGGGCGGCCTCGGCCACGCCGATGTGGAAGCGGACGTCGGCCCGCCGGTAGTCCTCGAACACCGGGGCGCTCGCCATGCGCTCGACGAGGTCCTTCAGGCGGTCGAGATCGGGCGGCTCGCAGCGCTCGGCCGCGAGCACGGTCGCCCCGGTCTCGACGGCGACCCGGGCGTCCAGCACCGATCGGACCTCCTCCCCGAGCGGCTCGGCGGCCTCCGCGGCCACGAGCGGCGGCGAGTCGGCGACGAAGGTTCCGCCGGCCCGCCCGCGAACCGCGACCAGGTGACCGCTCTGGACCAGCGTGGTCAGCGCCTGGCGCAGCGTCGAGCGGGAGATGCGGAGCTGCGCGGCCAGGTGGCGCTCGGCCGGCAGTCGGGTGCCCGGGCTGAGGAGCCCGAGGCGGATCGCCGTGCCCAGCCGCTCGACCGTCTGCTCGAACGTGGTCGGGGGCTGGACCGGCTTGAAGATCGCCTCGAGCGCCGGGCTCGGCTTGGCGAAGGCGGATGCCTCGGCGGCGGTGGCCATCCATGGCAAAGGTACATCCCACGCGCCATTCCCGCCCTCGCCGCGTACGCGGCTACGATGGCGCGCCGTGGACAGGCGCCGCCAGACGCTGCGCACGCTCGCGCTCGCCGCCGCCGGGGCGGTCGTGGGGGCGGCGCTGTGGTGGCGCCAACATCCGTCGGCCTGCCCCTACTCGCAGCGCTTTTGGGTCGAGCTCCCGCACCCGTTCATCACCCGTGAGCGCCTGCGCGAAGCGCTCGGGCCGCGGCGGGGCGAGCGTCTGCTCGAGGTCGGACCGGGCACGGGCTACTACACGCTCGCGGTCGCCGAGTGGCTCGGCCCCCAGGGCAGGCTCGACATCGTCGACGTCCAGCCCAAGATGCTCGACCACACGTCGATGCACGCGCGCGAGCGCGGGATCGGCAACGTGTTCCCCGCGGCGGCGGACGCCCGCGAGCTTCCCTACGAGTCCGCGAGCTTCGACGGCGTGTTCCTGGTCGCCGTGCTCGGCGAGATCCCCGACCAGGAGGTCGCCCTCGGCGAGCTGCGGCGAGTGCTGAAGCCAGACGGCCGGATAGTCGTCGGCGAGCTGCTGCTCGATCCCCACGTGGTCACGACCGCCGCGCTCGAGCGTCGGGCGAGGGCGGCCGGCCTCCGCGTCGACGGACGCCTCGGCGGCACGCTCTGGCACTTCACGCGCCTCCGGCGCACCTAGGGTCGACCCCGCGGGCTAGCGGAGAGGGAGGGATTCGAACCCTCGAGGCGGCTCACACCGCCCACGCGATTTCCAGTCGCGCACCTTAAGCCACTCGGTCACCTCTCCGGCGGCGTGCGGAAAGGCTAGAGCCCGAGCTCGCGCACGCCCCCCTCGGCCCAGCCGAGGTGATGGGCGAGCTCGTGCCGGAGGGTTCGCTCGACCTGGGCCTCCAGGAGCTCCGGGTCGTGGCCGAAGTCGCGCTCGAGGGTGTCCTGGTAGAGGACGATCCGATCGTGCGTGCGGTCGCGCGCCACCGTGTCGCCGAAGTAGTGCCCGTACGCCCCGTGCTCGGCACCGCGGCTCGAGACGACGACCGGCACCTCCTCGAGCACGCGCTGGAACTCCTCGGGGAGGCGGTCGATCGTGTCGGCGACTAACAGCTCGAACTCCGTGGCCCGGACCGCGAGGCCCGGCTCCCGGGCCAGCTCCTCGCTGCGGCGAACGATCCGCTCGAACTCCGACTCGCTGACGCCGTCCCGCCCCATCAGCGCGACCGTCGCCCAGGCGGTGAGCAGCAGCAGGGCGGTCGCGCCGACGATCAGCGTCAGCAGGCCGCCCGCACCGGAGAGCGACGGCGGGTTGAGCAGGAACAGGAGGATCCCCACGATGAGCGCCGCGGTGGCCGCGGCGCGGATCGGCCCGCGAAGGACGTCGCCCATTCTCCAAGCGTATGCGCCCGCCGGCTGAGCGGTGGGCGCCGGGGCGGGGAATTACTCGCTTCCGGCGGCGTCCGGGTTGCCCGTGGCGTGCTCCTCCTCGCCCGGCACCCCCGGCGTGCCCTCGGCCTCGTCGCGGGCCGACCTATCGACGTCCTTGGGCACCTGGCCCGCGGGGCCTTCCTCGGGACGCTGGTCGGACTCTCGCTTTGGGTGCTCCATCTTGCTCCTTCGCCTATTCGGCCTCGGCTTCCGGCCGCTCCTCCTCGGCCTGGTCCGGCTGGGCACCCGGCACGCCCTGATCGGATTTCTTGGCCTCCCAGTCCCGCCGGGCGTCTTCGACCCGCTGACCGATCTCCTCGGAGTGCTCCTCGAGACGATCGACCTCGCGTTCGAGCCCCCTGGCCCGCTCGTCGTGCTCCATGGCGGGGGTGTACCCGGCCCGTTCGATGTTTAGCCCACCGATGGTCCGGTGACCGCCCACCTGTTCCCGAAGCCCGGAGGAGCCACGATGTGCTTCAAGCCCGAGGACTCGATCGCGAGGCTCGAGCACGAGCGGCCCGACCCCGATCTCGAGCAGCCCCCGGCGCCGCCGGGCAGCCAGAGGAGCCCCCGCGGCAACCCGGAGCTCGATCTTGAAGAGCTCGCGCGGGCGGAGGAGAAGCTCGCCTCCGTAGTCGGCTAGTGAGGCGCGAGGGCGCCGCGCCCGTCATCCCGCGGGCGAGGGCGCATAACCCGGCCCACGTCGCCGCTCGGGCGACGCGGGCGGACTTCTGGACGACTGTCGTGCAGAACCCTGCACGCGTCCGCGTGAAGCCTCCATCATTCGCCGCGAGCCCCCGACCGCGAGGATCGCGTGTACCTCTACAGACAGGCGGACGCGTTGCGGCGCTTCGTGCGGTGGTCGGCCGCGTCCCGACCGATCTCCTGGTTCTACGCTCGCAGCCTCCACCACATCGACAGGGTGGTGTACCGGGCCACTCGCGGGCGCGCGACCTTCACCTCGTGGAGCTCGGGGCTGCCCGTGGTCATGCTGACGACCACCGGAGCCAAGAGTGGGCAGGTGCACACGCTTCCCGTGCTCGGGATCCCGAATGGAGATGGGCTCGTCGTCATCGCGTCGAACTACGGCCAGCGGAACAACCCGGCCTGGTATCACAACCTGCGCGCGCGCCCTCGAGCCCGCGTGGTCTTCGAGGGCCGTGAGCAGGAGGTGGTGGCCCGGGAGCTCGAAGGCGAGGAGCGAGAGCGCTGGTACGAGCGCGGCATCGAGATCTATCCGGGCTGGACCGAGTACCGCAAGCGCGCCCCTCGCCAGATCCCGGTGATCGAGCTCCGGCCGGCCTAGCCTCGCCCGAGCTGGCGGGGGCGCTACAGCGGGCTCGCCGTCAGCGCAGCAGCACGACGAGCACCACGACGATCAGGGCCACCAGGAGCACCGCCGCGAGGATCTCGGGCGGTCTCTGGAGCCGCCAGAAATCGGGTCGCGCCCGGTCGGCGCCATGCCGGCCCTCGGGCGGCTCGCCTACCCAATCGTCCTCGTCGTCCCATGCCATCGTGGTCTGCCTTTCCCCGGCGAGCGCTCGGGAAACACGCGTCGTGCCTCGCTCAGCCGAGCGTCAGGCCGGCCGCGCGTCTTTGCGGAATCTCTACACCAGGCCCGGCCATCTCAACGCGGCATTGACGGCCCGAGGCCGACGATCGTCGTGTGCTCC
Source organism: Thermoleophilaceae bacterium (assembly GCA_035639555.1). Taxonomy (GTDB): domain Bacteria; phylum Actinomycetota; class Thermoleophilia; order Solirubrobacterales; family Thermoleophilaceae; genus DASQXU01. The sequence continues at coordinate 460 of DASQXU010000488.1, read as the reverse complement.
TCTACGCACCGCACGGTAAGCGACCGGCCGACGACGGGCTTCGCTTGCGACTGCGCGTCTGGCGCGAGCGCGAGCGCCTCGACGCCGCGCTCGCCGCCGGGGTCGATCCCGACGCCGATCCGGCGCTGGCGCGCCGCGCTCGCCAGTTGACCGAGCCCTCTGCGCGCCGGACGATGGCGGGCACCGTCCGCACCCTCCTCGACGTCGCCGAGGAACGTCCAAGCTTCTGGGGGCCGGAGGGTCCGCGCCCACCCCTGCAGCGGGCGGGCGTCCTCGCCGCCCACGACGAGCTGCTCGCTCTGGCCGACCGGCTGGACGAGCCGACCGACCTCTCGCCCAAGGGCGCCGCGCTGTTCGCCCTGATGGCCTGGGACTCCGGGAGCCCGCTCTACGCGCCGACCCCGGGGTCGACAGTCCGGGAATGGGCCGGCTCGGTCCTAGACGCCCTCGGTTAGGCGGC
>DASQXU010000487.1:0-4614 GCA_035639555.1 Thermoleophilaceae bacterium | reverse complement strand
CGTCTGGATGGCGGCCGTGCTCGGCTGCGGCCGCGGGGCGGCGTTGAGCCATGGGTCGGCCGCCGCGCTGTGGGGGATCTCGGCGCGGTCCGCGGGCATCGAGGTGTCCGTCCTTCCGTCGAATCGCGCGCGCCCGTGCGGGATCGTCGTCCATCGCCGGAGGAGGCTCGCGCGAGACGTCACCTGGCGGGAAGGTGTTCCGGTCACGACGCCCGTTCGGACGCTTCTCGACGTCGCGGTCCGCCTCGACCGCGGTGAGCTCGAGGCCGCGGTCAACCAGGCCGACAAGCTCGATCTCGTCGATCCCGAGGAGCTGCGCAGGGCGCTCGACGGGTTCGGCAGGCAGCCCGGTGTCGCGCCGCTGCGGGAGACCCTCGACCGCCGCACGTTCACGTTGACCGACTCCGAGCTCGAGCGGCGGTTCCTCGCGGTCGCGCGGCGGGCGGGCCTGCCCCGGCCGGCCACCCAGCAGTGGGTGAACGGGTACAGGGTCGACTTCCACTGGCCCGAGCTCGGCCTCGTCGTCGAGACGGACGGCCTGCGCTATCACCGCACGCCCGGCAGCAGGCGAGGGACCGCCTGCGCGACCAGGCGCACGTCGCCGCCGGGCTCACGCCGCTTCGCTTCACCCACCAGCAGGTCGCCCACGAGGTCCGCCATGTCGAGGCCACCCTCACCGCGGTCGCGCGCCGGCTCCGTGGGTAGCCTGCGGCGGGATGGCGGCGGACATCATCGACGGCAAGGCGGTCGCGGCGAGGGTCCGGGAGCGGGTGGCCGCCGAGGTCGAGGAGCTTCGCTCGAGGCACGGGGTGCGGCCCGGGCTCGCCAGCGTGCTGGTCGGCGACGACCCGGCGTCGGCGATCTACGTGCGCATGAAGCGCGAGGACAGCGCCCAGGTGGGCATCGACTCCTTCCATCACGAGCCGCCGGCCGACGCCTCGGCCGAGGAGCTCGCCGACCTCCTCCAGGCGCTGAATGCCGACGAGCGGGTGCACGGCATCCTCCTCCAGCTTCCGCTGCCTGCCCAACTCGACGCCCCGACGATGACCGCGCTGATCGACCCGGCCAAGGACGTGGACGGGCTCACCCCGATGAGCGCCGGACTGCTCGCGCAGGGGCGGCCCGGCCTCGTGCCCGGCACGCCGCTCGGGGTCATGGAGCTGCTGCGCTCGGAGGGCGTCGAGCTCGAGGGCGCGCACGCCGTGGTGGTCGGCCGCTCGCAGCTCGTGGGCAAGCCGCTCGCCGCACTGCTCCTCGCCGCCAACGCCACCGTCACCCAGTGCCACTCGCGCACGCGCAACCTGCCCGCGGCGTGCCGGCTCGGCGACGTCGTAGTGGCGGCGGCCGGGCGGCCGCGCCTGATCGGGGCGGAGATGGTGCGCGAGGGAGCGGTGGTGATCGACGTGGGCACGAACCGCACCGCGGACGGCCTCGCCGGCGACGTCGACTTCGAGGCGGTGCGGCGGAAGGCCGCGGCGATCACCCCGGTGCCCGGCGGCGTGGGGCCGATGACCCGGGCGATGCTCCTGGCGAACACGGTGACCGCCGCTCGCCGGCAGCTCGAGGGCGCGGCCCGACCCCGACCGGACGCCGCCGTCCGGCGATAGCCTGCGGCGCGATGGATCCCCGCAGGCTGCGGTCCGGTGACTGGATCGTGTCCCTCTCCGGCGCGCTGCTCCTGGCCTCGCTGTTCCTGCCGTGGTACCGCCCGAGCTGTACGGGCGGCCGGGGCTGCTCCGGGCACCTCACCGCGTGGCAGGCGCTCAGCGGGACCGACGTCGTCCTCGCGCTGATCGGCGCCGCGGCGGTGGTTCTGGCGCTTGTGATCGCCAGCCAGCCCACGCCGGCGCTGCCGGTGGCGCTGACGTCGCTGGTCACCCTGCTCGGCTTCGTGGCCGCCGTGCTGGTGCTGGTCCGTCTGCTCGCGCTCCCGGACGCGGCCGCCGGGCGAAACTACGGCGTCTACCTCGGGTTGGCGGCGGCGGTGGGGATCACCGCGGCCGGCTGGATCGCTCTGCGTGAGGAGCGGCTCAGCCCGCCCGGCCGAAGCACCGACGCGACCGGCCGCCCGGCGCCCCCGCCGCCCGAGATCGAGCCGCTGCCGCCCCCGGGCCCGAGGCCGAACGCGCGGTGACCTTCCTGCGCCTCCGCCGGGTCGACTGGGTGGCGCTGGCCGCCGCCCTCGCCCTGCTCTTCGTCATGGCCGCGGACTGGTACAGCACCCAGGTCGGACACGAGGCCCGCCGGGAGCAGCGGCTGGCCAGCCCCCAGGGGGCCGAAGCCGGGGAGATCGGGCGGGCCGTCAAGCAGGACGCGGGGGAGCTCGCTCGGAGCCAGGAGAAGAACGCCTGGCAGGCCGGCGGCGCCATCGACCGGGCGATCCTCGTGGTGCTGCTCGGCGCGGCAGCTCTGGCCGTGGCCGCCGCCTTCCTGCGGGCGGCCGGCCGCCGGTTCGAGCCGCCCTTCACCCCGAGCTCGTTGGCGGCGGGCCTCGCCGCACTCGGGGCCCTTCTCGTCACCTACCGGATGGTGCAGCAGCCGGAGGCCGACGTCGGCACCACGATCCTGGCCGGCGCGCCGCTGGCGCTGGTCGTGCTCGGCGTGCTCGGCCTGTCGGCTGCGATCGGCTACCGCCACGAGGAGGAGGGGACGGCATTCCGGGAGCCGACCACCGAGGGCCACGCTCCGGAGGGCGGGAGGCCGGTGAGGTGAGCGAGCTCGAGCTGGGCATCGAGCGCGCCGGCGAGTTCGAGGTCGACGGCCCGCTGCTCACCGATGTGGGTGGCACGCTCGCGGCGCAGGTCCTCTCGACGCCGGGGATGATCGCGATGATGGAGCGAAACGCCTCCGTCCTCGCCCAGGAGCACCTGCCCGAGGGGCGGGCCACGGTGGGGTTCGAGATCTGCGTCAAGCACGTGGGCGCCGCGGCGAGGGGGGCGCGCTGCACCGTCCACGCGCGGCTGCGCGAGGTCGTCGACGGGCGCAAGCTCCGCTTCGACGTCGAGGTTCGCGAGGGCGAGCGGACGATCGGCGTCGGCACTCACGAGCGACGGGTGATCGACGCCACCGCCTTCGGCGGCTGAGCCGCGGCGCCGCGGGCGCCGGAGCTCTACGCGGGCTGGGCGGCGGTGATCGCCCCGAGCTGCTGGAGCATGCCGAGCGTGTCCCAGTTCGTCCACGACTCGACGATCTTGCCGTTCTCGATCCTGTCGATCGAGATCCCGGTGACCGTGCTGTGCTTGCCGCTGCCGGGGATGCCCATGAGGTCGCCCTGATGCGTCCCGGTGCCGGTCCAGCGCGTCGCCACGCGGTCGCCCTCGGCGATCTGGTCGTCGACCGTGATGCGCAGATCGGGGAACGCCTGGATGTATCCCGCCATGACCTGCTGCGCCACCTCGGGGCCGGTCCCGGGGATCGGGTTCTGCGGGTCGTGGTCGACGGCGTCCGGGGCGATGATCTCGGTCAGCCCGTCGAGCTTGCGATCGTTCACGAGGTCGAAGAAGCGCCGGGCGATCGCCTTGTTCTCCTCTGACATGCGAGTCCTCTCGGTTTCGGGGACACGGCGACCCTACGGTCCGCCGGGGGGAGGGTCAAGGGCATAGAGTCGCGGCCGTGACGACGGACTCCCCCGCTATGCCGGCCTCGCAGGCCGACCTCCCGCGCCTCGACTACCTCGATCCCGCGCTGCGGGGCGATCGCTTCCACGAGGTGATGCTCGACCTGGCGCGGCGCTCGTGGCTCGCCGCGTGGGACCTCGGCTACTTCGTGCTCGACCGCGAGGCCGCGGCCTTCTTCCTGCGCACCGACAAGGCGGCGTTCCCGGGGGTGAAGATCCTCGAGCTGGTCGGGATCGCCGAGGGGCCGCTGTACGACTCGCTCTCTACCAACATCATCAGCCTCACCGGCGAGCAGCACCGCCGCCTCCGCCGGCTCGTCCAGCCGGCGTTCACGCCGAAGGCCGCCGACCGCTACCGGCCGGCCATGCGACGGTTCCTGCGCGAGCTCTACGGGGAGGTCGCGACCGCCGGCCGCTGCGACTTCGTCCAGGCGTTCGCAAAGCCGTACCCGGCCCAGATGATCGCCACGGTGCTCGGTGCCCCGCTCGAGGACGCCGAGCGCCTCCACCGCCTCTCCGGGCTCCTGCAGGCCCAGTTCGACGCGCTCGCGCTGGCCACGCGCCGCGAGGAGCTGGAGCGGGCGGCGCTCGAGTTCGACGAGTACGCCGAGCGGCTAGTCGCCGAGCGGCGCGAGCGCCTCGGCGACGACCTCGTGTCGGCGCTGGTCGCCGCCGAGGGGGAGGGCGAGCGCCCGTCCCACGAGGAGTGCGTGCGGCTCGTCCGCGACGTGTTGAACGGCGGCGTGGACACCACCCAGGGGCAGCTGGCCCACGGCGTGCGCCTCCTGGCGACCCACCCCGAGCAGCGCTGGCTGCTGGCCGAGGATCCCTCGCTCGCGCCGCGGGCGACCGAGGAGGTGCTCCGCTTCGAGCCGGTCGCGCCGTTCACGACGCGTGTGTTGCTCGAGGACCTCTCCTACCGCGGCGTCGTCTTCCCGGCCGGGACGGTCATGGGGATCTGCGCCTTCACCGCCAACCGCGACGCCGGCGCCGAGCCC
>DASQXU010000486.1:0-2361 GCA_035639555.1 Thermoleophilaceae bacterium | reverse complement strand
GCCGGCGACCTCGGCCAGCGTCATCGCCTTGTCCGGGGAGCCCCGCACCCGGTACTTCCCCTCGGCGAGCTCGATGTCCTCGGGTGCGGCCTCCAGGCGGTAGGCGACGATCTTCTTCGCCTTCTCGCGCACCCTCTCGGCGGCGCGGGCGGCGGATTCCCCGCCCACGGAGAGCGTGCGGGAGCCGTAGGTGCCCATGCCGAAGGGACCGGTGCTGGTGTCACCGTGGATCACCTCGACCTCGTCGGGCGAGCACCCGATGCGGTCGGCCACGATTTGGGCGAAGCTCGTCTCCTCGCCCTGTCCGTGGGGCGAGGAGCCGGTGAACAGCGTGGCCGTGCCGGACGGGTGCACTCGGAGCTCTGCCGACTCCCAGTAGCCGGCCTGGAGCCCGAACCCCTGCGGCCCGACCACCCGCGACGGCGCCAGACCGCAGATCTCGACGTAGGTCGAGTAACCGATGCCGCGGTAGATGCCCTGCTTCCGGAGCTCCTCCTTCTCGCGCTCGAGCTGGTCGAGGTCGATGTGCTCCATCAGCTTGTCGAGCGTGCCGTCGTAGTCGCCCGAGTCGTAGGTGACCCCGATCGGGAGCTCGGCCGGGAAGTCCTCCTTGGGAATGAAGTTCTTCCGCCGCAGCTCCAGCCGGTCCATGCCGAGCTCGTACGCGAGCTGGTCCAACATGACCTCGATCATGTGAGTGGCCTCGGGACGGCCGGCGCCGCGGATCGCGTCGGTCGCGAACTTGTTGGTGAAGACGCCGGCGATGTCCGTCTGGATGGCCGGGAACCGGTAGCAGCCGCTCATCACGAACGCGCCGAGCGCCGGGATCACCGGCCCCTCGATCAGGTGGTACGCGCCGAGGTCCGCGATGATCCTCGAGTGAATGCCGGTGAGCGTGCCGTCGCGCTTGGCGCCGATCCGCACGTAGTCGACCTGATCGCGCCCGTGGTGGGTGGTGGTCATGTTCTCCGAGCGCGTCTCGACCCACTTGACGGGGCGTCCGACCTTGCGGGTGCAGAGGCAGACCAGCACCTCCTCGGGGTAGCACTGGAGCTTCGAGCCGAAGCCTCCGCCCACCTCAGGCGCCACCACGCGGATCTTGTCCTCGGCCAGACCCAGCTGCATCGAGAGGAGCAGCCGCAGGATGTGCGGGATCTGGGTCGAGCTCCACAGCGTGAGCCAGCCGGCGCGCCACTCGGCGACGCAGCCCCGGGGCTCGATCGCCGCTCCGGCTATGCGGTGGTTCACGATCCGTCGCTCGACCACCACGTCGGCGTCGCGGAACGCCGCCTCGAGGTCGCCCCCGCCGAGGGACCACTCGAAGACCTGGTTCTCCTCGTGCTCGTCGTGGATGACGTGTGACTCTTCCTCGAGGGCCTTCTCCAAATCGACTACGACCGGGAGCGGGTCGTACTCGACGATGACGTCCTCCGCGGCGTCGACGACCCCATACTTGTCGGTGCCAATGACCACGGCCACCGCCTGACCGACGTAGCCGACCTTGTCGCGCGCCAGCGGCCAGTGCTCGGGGACCTTCACCTCGACCCCGGGCGGGGCCCAGACCATCGGGATCGGCGACACCAGCTCGTCGTTGACCTCTCCGGTCAGGACCGCGCGGACGTCGGGCCGCTCGAGCGCCGCCTGGAAGTCGATCGACGTGATGCGCGCGTGGGCCTCGGGCGAGCGCACGATCGCCGCGTAGAGCATGCCGGGAAGCGTGATGTCGTCAACGTAGGTCGCCTGACCGGTGATCAGGCGCGGGTCCTCCTTGCGCCGGATGGGCTGCCCGACGAAGCCGTCGCCCGTCCGCGTGCTCTCGACCGTGCTCATGACCGCACCTCCTCCGGGCCGTGCGTAGGTTCATCGGCGGCCGAGTCCGGTGGCGCCTGCCCGGGATGCTCGGGCGTCCGGACCGCGCCCGCCGCCTCGGGCACCTCGCGTGGCGGCGGCGTCTCCCGGGCCACCCCCGCTTCTCCCCCCCGAGCCGCGTCCATGACGGCCTTGACGATGTTGTGGTAGCCGGTGCAGCGGCAGAGGTTCCCCTCGAGGCCGTGCCGCACCTCCTCCTCGCTCGGATCGGGGTTGCGGGAAAGGAGGTCGGCCGCCGCCATGATCATCCCCGGCGTGCAGTAGCCGCACTGGAGCCCGTGGTTCTTCCAGAACGCCTCCTGGAGGGGATGAAGCTGTGAATCGCGGCCCATGCCCTCGATGGTCGTGACCTCGGCGCCGTCGGCCTGGACGGCGAGCACGGAGCACGACTTCACACTCTGCCCGTTCAGGTGAACCGTGCAGGCGCCGCAGTTGCTGGTGTCGCAACCGACGACGGTGCCGGTCTTCCCGAGCCGTTCTCGCAGGTAGTAC
>DASQXU010000485.1:0-2556 GCA_035639555.1 Thermoleophilaceae bacterium | reverse complement strand
CCGCCTCGACGTGGTCCGCCGCCTCCAAGAGGAGATCCCGACGCTCGAGCGGACCGTGGTGCTCCCGTACCTGCACGAGGACCCCGACCTGAGCGCGCTGCGGGACCCGATGGAATGGGGCGAGCTGGTCTCTGCCCGGGGGGAGCTGCGGTTCGAGCAGGTTCCCTTCGACCACCCGCTCTGGGTGCTCTACTCCTCGGGGACCACCGGGCTGCCCAAGGCGATCGTGCACGGCCACGGCGGGATCCTTCTCGAGCAGCTCAAGAAGGTCCACCTCCACTGCGACCTGCAGCCCGGGGACCGCTTCTTCTGGTTCACGACGACGGGCTGGATGATGTGGAACTTCCTCGTGTCGGGCCTGCTCGCCAAGGCGCCGATCCTGCTCTACGACGGCAACCCGGGCCATCCCGACATGAACGCGCTCTGGGACTTCGCGCGCGACACCGAGATGAGCTGCTTCGGGACGAGCGCGAGCTATATCGCGGGCTGCATGAAGGCCGACGTCGATCCCGCGCGGACCCACGAGCTCCCCGCCCTCCGGAGCGTCGGCTCGACCGGCTCGCCGCTCCCGCCCGAGGGCTTCCAGTGGGTGTACGACCACGTGGGGCAAGACCTGTGGCTGTTCTCGACGAGCGGCGGAACCGACGTGTGCACCGCCTTCGTCGGCGGCGTACCGACCCTGCCGGTCTACCGCGGCGAGCTCCAGGCCCGCTCGCTCGGGGCCAAGGTCGAGGCGTTCGACCCCGACGGCAAGCCGGTGATCGATGAGGTCGGCGAGCTCGTCATAACCGAGCCGATGCCCTCGATGCCGCTGTTCCTCTGGGGCGACCCGGACGGTGATCGCCTCCGCTCGAGCTACTTCGACGCCTACCCCGGCGTCTGGGCCCACGGCGACTGGATCGAGATCTCCTCCCGCGGCACCGCCGTCATCTACGGGCGCTCCGACTCGACGATCAATCGGGGAGGCGTGCGCATGGGGACGAGCGAGATCTACAGCGCGGTCCTCGCCGTGCCCGAGGTGGTGGACGCGCTGGTGGTCGACGTCCCGCGCGAGGGCACCGACGGCTGGATGCCGCTGTTCGTCGTCCTGGACGAGGGACAGGAGCTCGACGATTCACTGGTCTCCCAGCTCAAGCAGCGGGTCCGCGAGGACTGCTCCCCGCGCCATGTGCCAAACGAGGTCTTCCAGATAGAGGAGGTGCCCCGGACCCTGTCGGGGAAGGTGCTCGAGGTACCGGTGAAGCGGATCCTCACCGGGACGCCGCCCGAGCGCGCCGCTAGCCGCGAGTCGCTCGCCAATCCGAACTCGCTCGACTACTTCGTCGAGCTCGCGCAGCGGCTGCGCGAGGGCGCCGCGGCTTAGCTCGCGGGCTCGCGGAGGACGGTGGGCTCTCGGCGCAGCTCGGGCCCGAGATCGGCATCGACTCGCCGGATCAGCTCGGAGCAGAAGCCGATCGCGCGCTCGAGCGACCGGTCGTCCACCCGAGCCGGAACGTCGCCGAGCCGGTGGTGCTCGGGGGTGTAGTCGAGCGCGTCGCGGCAGCAGACGGTGATGGCGGGAAAGCCGGCGAGCTGCGCGACGTACGCGTCGGTCGGAACCCGCGGCACGAGGCCGCGAGCCGCGAACGCCCGTCCCTCCTCGTCGTCGTCGACGATCTGCTCGCAGAGCTGGACGAGCTGGTCGTGGCTTCGGAGCGCGACGAGCGTGCCCTCTCGGCGCGTGAACCGCACGGTGCCCGCCCCGACCTCGTCCAGGTTCAGGAACACGGCCCGCTGCCGGTCGAGCTGGCGCCGGCGGCCGCGCATGAACGCCCGCATCCCGGCCGATAGGGCCTCCTGGGCGCCGGTGAAGAGAACGCAAAGGTGAAAGTGCTCGAGCCGACCCCCGTGGCGGTCGGCGAGGGCGAGGGCCACGGCGACGCCCGAGGCGTTGTCGTTGGCCCCGGGGACGACGGCCGAGACGGCGACGTCGACCAGCAGGGCGACCGCGATTATCAGCCCCGCGGTGCATACGAACTGGACCGTGGTCAGCACGGGACCGGAGACGCCGACCAGCCGCAGCACGCAGCACGCGAGCAGCACGACCTCGGCCCAGAGCAGGGGCTCGAAGGGACCGATCGGCCGCCGCATCGTCCGCCCGAGCAGAGCCCGCTGCTCCTGCACCCACCGCGCGAAGACGAGGCCGGTGCGGCCGGCGTCGTAGTGCGCCACGAGCACCAGCGTGCCCGGCTTCGCCCCCTGCTCGGTGGAGACCACGTTCTGGGAGGCGCGGCGGCCGGCCACCCGGCGCGGCAGCGTGAGGAGCGAAGTGGCGTCGGCGAACACGGCGAGCGTCGCGACAAGGACGAACGCGCCGCCGAGCGCCGGCTTGGCCACGGACAGCGCGCTCCCGACGATCGCCAGCACCACGAAGAGCGCGTACGAGATCGGCCAGTTGGGCCACGCGTCCACGTGCTCGACCGCGGCCGCGCGACCGAGATCCCGAAGCCGTCCCTCGAGGTGCCGCGCGGCGCGGCGCTCGGCGTCAGTGCCGGGCCCGCGGCGGCCAATGGCCAC
>DASQXU010000484.1:0-3289 GCA_035639555.1 Thermoleophilaceae bacterium | reverse complement strand
GACGACTCTGCCCGATGAGCCCGGTGCCAGCTGCAAGGCCACGATCAGCGGAACGGCTCACTATGGGCCTTCGGAGTACGGGCTACCGCGGTCCGTCGTGAAGAAGCGTCCCGAAGATCCGCTTGCCCAGCTCGATCGCATCTTCCACCGCGATGACCTCGCCCTGCGCCGCGCATGACCGCGCCAACAACGCCTCAGCCCGCTCGCGGCTGCTCGCGAAGTTCACGTGCGGGCAGCAGCCGCTCGCGCTTGGGCCGCCGCCTGAGACGGCAGCCACCACGACAGCGGCGCGCGGCTCCCACTCCTGGACGCCGGCGGGATCGACTCGAACCTCGATCCCGTGTCCGGTCATCGGGTCGCGCGAACGGACCGTCGTCGCCTTGTTGGCCATGAACGCGATCCCGAGCGCATCGACGGCGCACATGGCAAAGACCTCGCGCCCCGAATCGCGGAGCTCCACCCGGTGCTGGGTCGGCTCGCCCGAGAACGGATAGGCGACCGCGACCCGGTCGCTCTGCGCGTCGAGCCACAGGACGTCCCGTTGCTGAAGCTCCGCCAGAGCCTCGTCCAGCTCGATCCCCAGCGCCGCCGCCCACGCTCTGAGGTCATCCCGGGTCGGAGCCTCGGTGGCCACAAACGCCCGCAGGACCCGCCGGTGCAGTTCGCCGATATGGAGCCGGAGAGCCGTCGAGGCGCTCTTTGAGCGGTCGCCCGCTGAAGATGCCCGAGCCCAGACGGTCCACGCCAAGTGCGGCTAACACGAGCTCGTCCGGCGGCAGACCAACGCTCCGACCATCGGTGCCCCGGTAGAGGCGGCACTTCAACCCGTAGTCGTCCCGGGCGACGGCGTCCGGCTCGACGTCGCGACCGTCGACCCGGACGGTCGGCGAACCGAGAAAGCGCGCGCGCCGCGCCTCCTCCTCCGACTCGACCCGGCGCAGCTCCAAGACCGCGGTGCCGTCGGCCCGGTCCAGGAGCGCGCGCAGCCGCGGCACGAGCGCCTCGTGGTTGGGGCAGCCGTCGAAGTACAGAAGCTCGACTCTCCGGGCACGCGCTGCGGTCACCGATTGGCCTCCGCCGCCGGTCCCGCGGTGCCTTCTCGGTGCCGTGCCTCCCAGGCATCGAGCGGCGAGAAGAGAGGGCAGCCGATTTGGTCGTCGCGTCGAAGGACGGCGTTCGACAACACGGTCGCCTCGCAGCCGGGCTGGCCGCGCCAGGCGGCGACAAGCAGGGTGACGCCGTAGAACAGCTCAGCCCCGGGCCCGGTGAACCGGTTGGCGACCAGGACCACGATCACCGCGCAGTTGAGGCAGATCGCCAGCGGCCCGGTGAAGCGAACCGGCCCTCGCGCGTGGCGCCGTGCCGCGAGCCCCACGCCAACCATGACCGCCGGCAGCGCGATCAGGCCGATGGCCGCGTCGTACCAGGCGATCCCCCACGAGAGCCCGCCGGCCCCACCGGCGAGGTACAGAAGGGCCGCTCCGACGAGCGCCCGGCTCGCCGTTCCGGCCGCTCCAATCCCTCTGCCCCTCGCCGACCCGGCATCCATCGTCAGACCTCCAGCTTGATATCGGTCGTTTCCGATATCGTATTAAACCGAAATGAGGACCGACGTGATCGCCGCCGCGCCGTTCGCGCTCGGCGATGCTCCGAGCCGCACCGAGCTGCTCGCCAAGTACTTCCGCGGCTTCGGCGACCCGACCCGCTTGAGCATCCTCCGGCTGCTGGACTCCGAGGGCGAGCTCTCGGCGGGCGAGCTCGTCGAGCGCCTCGCGATGCCCCAGGCCACCGTCTCCACGCACTTGGCGTGCTTGCGTTGGTGCGGCTTCGTGACCACCCGTCGGGCGGACCGCTCGGTGATCTACCGCCTGGCCGATCCGCGCGTCAGCGAGCTCATCGCCGCGGCCGAATCGCTGTTGGACGACAACGCCGAGCACGTCGCCTGCTGCCGAAGGATCTGAGCTGGCGCTCGCCTTGAACCAAGCCCGGATCGCAGTAGCATCGCCAGCGTGCCGGGCTGAGGCTAGACAGCCACCTCGCCCTCCCTTCGGCCCGATGGCCCGGATACGCGCGCGCGCACCGCGCCGGAGTTCCTCGGCGGTGGCGCGCGAGCTCCTCCATCTCGGTCCACCGCGAATCCGCTGAGCGACCGAAGGAGAAGTGATGAGCACCGAGAACGAATCGCGTGCCCGCGAGGGGTATGAGGCGCTGATGCGCGGGGAGATCGAGGCCCTCGAGCAGCTGCTGGCCCCCGATCTCACCTGGCACTGGTGGGAGCACGGGCCCTGGGACTGCCACAGCCGCGAGGACGCGATCGCGGTGATCGAAGAGCGCATGGAGCAGCGGGCGATCGGCGAGCTCGTCGAGGTGAGCGAGGTCGCGCCCGGGAGGGTGCTCGTGGTCACGAGGATGCGACCCGACTCTGAGATCGGACCCGAGGACCTCGGCCGTCGCCCGGGCCACCTCGAAACCGCCAACCTGGTCACGTACCGGGACGGCAAGGTGACTGCCATGCACGACTACCGCACCAGGGACGAGGCCATGCGGGCGCTCGCTCGAAGTGGGAATGACGTGTGAGCGGGTACGGGACGTCAGCCCGTTCGTCCACATCGCGGTCTCGGCGTCGCGCACCCGGGCGGCGACCGCGTTACCGACCAGCCACCGACGCCGGCCAGCGGAGGGCGGACAGATGCTCGAGCGGCAGCGGATGGACGATGCGCTCGAGCGTGAACCCCCGCACCGATGGCGCTACGGGGAAACGGCTCTGACTCGCCTGCTAGCGGGCAACAGTCGTCGGTGCCATAGACCTCCACGTCCGACGGAGTCACCGGCTCGACGCACCAATGCACGGCGAAGTTGACCGGACGCGCCGCCCATCTCGTCGATCACCGGCCCCCCAGGGAGCCATGAAGACTCAGTCGAGCCAGCGGCGGAGGATGTCCCGCATGGTGAGGATCCCGAGCGCCCCGGCGCGATCAACCACGACCACGTACTGGAAGTCGTTGACGCGCTGACCCTCGCCGACCCGACCCTCATCGAGGACTTGCAGACGATGGCCCGCAGCAGCGGCCTCGTCAGAGCGCCGACGGGGCGATCGTCGCCGACGGTGCCGTCGGCGGCCGCGAGGGGCACTTCTCCAGCAGCATGGTCGCCGCCGACCGGCTGCACGAACTCGTCGAAAGGGGCCAGAGCTTCGCCCTGGCCGTCTGGGAGCGGATCGACCGCGGGCACGATGTGCGCGAGGCCGCGCTGGCGTTGGCCGTGCCGAAGCAACCTACAAGGTGTACGC
>DASQXU010000483.1:0-2983 GCA_035639555.1 Thermoleophilaceae bacterium | reverse complement strand
GATCGAGAGCGCGATCGGCTCGCGGTTCGACAACGACTCGATCGGCGAGTTCCGCAGCTGGCTGAACCGGATCACCGACCGCCGGATCGCCGACTACCACCGCCGCCGCGAGGGCAAGCCCGAGCTCGGGCCGCTCCCCGGGGAGGCGGGCGAGGAGGAGGCGTTCGGCCCCGAGCCCGCGACCGAGTTCGAGGGGACCTCGGTCGACGTGCGCCGCGCGGTCGAGCACGCGATCGACGAGCTGAGTCCCGACCACCGGCGGGTGGTGGAGCTGTACGTCTTCGCCGGCTACTCGGCCGGGGAGACGGCGCAGGAGATTTCCGGGATGACTGAGGCCAACGTCCACCAGATCGCCTCCCGCTTCCGCGCGCGGCTCAGGGCCCTGCTCGAGGCCGGCGATACTCCTCAGGTGGCGCAATGAGCGACGTCGAGAACCTCCTCCGGCAGTACATCGACGAGCAGCGGGCGCGGCCCGACACCGACCCGCTGCCCTACCTCGAGCGCGTGTCGGGCACCGACCGGGTCGAGCTCGAGGCGCTCATCGACGAGTACCTGGCCCGCGCCCCCCGCCGTGCGTTCGACCAGCAGGCCTACGGCCGCTCGGGGGCGCCGGCCGTGGTCGAGTCCCTGTCGCGCTCGCTCGAGGGATCGGCCGGACTGTGGCCCTCGCTGCTGCCCCGCCTGCGGGCCCGGGCGCGGGTCAAGCGGGCCGACCTCGTGGCCGAGCTCGCTGCCCGGCTCGGCGCCGAGTCAAAGCGCGAGAAGGTCGGCTGGTACTACCACCGGATGGAGCAGGGCCTCCTGCCGGCGGAGGGCGTCTCGGACACGGTGCTCGAGGCCCTGGGCAAGATCGTCGGCCAGAGCGCGGAGCAGCTACGCCGGGCGGGGCGGGCGGTGGCCCCCGCGCCGGGCGCGCCGTCGGCCTCCGAAGCCGCCGCCTACGCCCGCACGGCCCGGGCGGGGCCCGACTCCGCCGGGGAGCCCGCCCGGGGGCGCGAGCGAGAGCAGGAGCCCGACGAGGTCGACCGGCTCTTCACGGGCGGATGAGCGCGTCAGCCCCGACCCGCCGGACCGACCCCCTGAGCACGCGCACCGACGAGCCCCTCATCCGCCTGTACCGACACGCGCTGGGGGTGGGCGACCGCCGCCTCGCCGAGCTGCTGACCCGCGCCTTCAGAGCGGAGCCGGCGCTGGCCGCGGCCGCCGACGCCGAGCTCCGCGCCCTGCCCCGGGCCGCTGGGCGACGCCGCCCATGCTGACCGACCGGGCCGAGGAGCGGGCCGAGCGCGTGCTCGCCCAGGTGCCCTCCTGGATCTGGGACGGCGAGACGCTGCCCGTCCCGGTCGAGGACGTGGCCGACTCGGTCTTCGGCCTCTGCATCCGCGAGGCGCCCGACCTGCGCGCCGCCCCGGGCGCCCCGGAGCTCCCGCCCTCCCAGTCGCTCTCCGGCCTGCTGCTGCCCCGGCTCGGCGAGATCTGGGTCAACGCCGCCGAGGCGCGCGAGTGGCCCGGCCGCCGCCGCTTCACGGTCGGCCACGAGCTGGGTCACTGGTGCATGCACCGCTCGGGCGCCGAGGCGATCTGGTGTCGCTCTGCCTCGGTCGCCGAGGACGACCGCGGCGCCTTCCCGCCCGCGGAGGCCGAGGCCAACTCCTTCGCCGCGGCGCTCCTGATGCCGGCGCGCCTTGTGCGCCGCGAGTACGCGCGCCTCCGCGCCCGCGACGACTGCTTCGAGCAGCTGTGTGCCGCGTTCGGAGCGTCGGGCGCGGCGATGGGGCGGCGGCTGCGCGCGGTGGTCTGAGCGCGGCCACCCCGGCTCGCTGACACAATGGAGGTCAGATGAAGACCACAAGACAACGCGCCGAGGAGCGCCGCCGGGACAGGCTGGCTGAGGTACAGCGTCAGATCGACGACGGAACGCTGACCATTCGACAGATGACCGCCGACGAGCGGGCCGAGCATCCGGCACAGCCGCGGCCCAAGCGCGGCTGGCGCCGCTAGAGCTCGACCGCCGCCTTTCCACCGCCCAGCCCGAGAGCTCGTGGCGGCTCGCAGAACCAGCCGGTCTAAGCGCGCTTGCGGGGGGCCCTACGGCGCCATCTGGCCCGCCCAGAGCGCGAACGCGGCGCCCTGCGGGTCCTGCGCGACCCCGATCATCCCCGCCCCCATGTCGATCGGGCCGGCGAACTTCCGGCCGCCGAGCTGCTCGATCTTGGCGAGCGCCGAGTCCATGTCCTCGACCCCGAAGTAGACGAGCCAGTGCGGCGGCAGGTCGGGCGGCTGCGGCTGCCGCATCCCGCCGTTGGTCGAGTCGCCGTTCTTGATCATGTAGTAGGTCATCGGAGCGTCGGACATCGGCTCCAGCGTCCACCCGAAGAGGCCGGAGTAGAAGGACCTCGCGGCGTCGAGATCCGGGGCCACGAGCTCGTTCCAGACGAGCGCGCCGGGCTCGTTCACGATCTCGGCGCCGATCTGCGCGCGCGGCTCCCAGACCATGAAGAAGGCGCCCTGCGGGTCCTGGATGACCGCCATCCGGCCGACGTCCATCACGTCGAAGGGCGGCGCCTGGACGGTAGCGCCGAGCTCCTGCGCCCGATCGGCCGCCGAGTCGGCGCTCTCGACTGACACGTACGAGTTCCAGGCTGGCGGAGCGCCGGCGTCGCGCGCCTGCTCCGGCTGGGGCGCGATCGCGGCGAGGCTCTTCCCATCCCGGCGACTCAGCGAGTAGTTGACGCCCTCGCCGACCGGTATGTCCTCGAACTCCCATCCGAGCAGCTCGCCGTAGAACGACTTTGCGGCGTCCTGGTCGGTGGTCGCGAGATCGGCCCAGCAGAAGGTCCCCGGTTTGTACTCCGTGCGTTCACCCATGGCCGCGACCCTACCGGACGGCCTGGCGCGGCGAGCCCGGCCGCTAATCGCCCAGCGTCGGGAGGCCCTGGCCGGATGCCAGCCCGAACGGGGTCCCCTCGGAGTCCTTGCAGAC
>DASQXU010000482.1:0-7815 GCA_035639555.1 Thermoleophilaceae bacterium | reverse complement strand
TGTGGCCCTCGGACCACGGCGGCGTGGTGACCACGCTGCGGCTGCGCTGACCGCGCCGATGCGGGCGCGGACGCTGGTCGCCGCTCTGGCCCTCACCCTGGCGCTGGCGCCGCCGGCGAGCGCGCGCGACTACTCGAGCACCGCGCGCAACATCATCCCCTCGGGGCAGTACGGCGGGGTGCCGCCGCCGCCGGGCGCCGACCAGCAGGCGCGCATGTACGACGCGCTGACCCCCCTCTTCGCCGGAGTCACGAGGGGCGATCTGTTCCGCGACTTCAAGTCTGAGCGCCTCGGACCGGCAGGCGAGGGCCCGCTCCGCACCGAGGCCGTTCCGCGAAGCGGCGTTCGGCTGGTCCGCGACCGCTTCGATGTGCCGCACATCTACGGCCGAACGGACGACGACGTGACCTTCGCCGCCGGCTGGGTGACCGCGGAGGATCGCGAGGCGCTGCTCGAGCAGGCGCGCTACAACGGCCGGGTGGCCGCGCTCGACGTGCCGGGGCAGAGCGCGATCAGCCTGATCACCGGGCTGCGGAGCTTCAAGCCGAGCGCCCAGGCCGAGGCGCTGCTCTCGAGGGAGTCGGCGCTGCTTCGCCGCTATGGGCGGCGCGGTCGCCGCCTGCTGCACGACATCGACGTCTTCGTCAGCGGCATCAACGCCTACTACCGCGCGAAGGGTCGCAACCACCCCCCCTGGACGCGCAACGACGTGTTCGCGCTGAACGCCGTGAAGAGCCAGCTCTTCGGCGAGGGCGGCGGCAACGAGGTGAACAGCTCGATGTTCCTCAGCGGGCTTCGGCGGAGATTCGGGCGGCGAAAAGGCTTCTCGATCTGGAACGACCTGCGCGAGCGCCAGGACCCGGAGACGCCGGTCTCGATCCCGGGGCGCTTCCCCTACGCGCCCCTCCCGCGGCACCGACGCGGCAACGTCGTGCTCGACGACAACTCGTTCACGCCGGTCGACATCGGCGCGCCCCGGAGCGCGCAGGCGCCCGAGCGGCTCCACGCGAGCAACATCCTGATGGTGGCCGGCCGCCGCTCGCGAAGCGGTCATCCGCTGTTCGTGGGCGGTCCCCAGATCGGCTACTTCTATCCCGGCCTCACGCTCGAGATGGACCTGCACGGCCCGGGTTGGGCGGCGCGCGGCGCCACCTCGGCGCCGTTCCCGGGCTACATCCTGATCGGGCGGCGCGAGGACTTCGTCTGGACGCTCACCTCGGCGGGCGGGGACCTGATCGACAACTACGTCGAGACCCTCTGCGGCGGGAGCGACCACCGGTACCGCTACAAGGGCCGCTGCCGCGCTATGACGTTCCTGGACGCCGGCACGCTCGACGGCAAGCCGGTGGGCTTCTACCGCACGGTGCACGGGCCGGTGGTCGGCTACGCGACCGTCCACGGGCGCCGGGTGGCGGTCTCGCGCAAGCGGTCGAGCTACCTGCGCGACGCGACCGACCAGCTCCTATTCCAGCGGCTGACCCGCGGGCGGGTGCGCTCGGCCCACGATTTCTTCCGGGCGGCGAGCGTGTCGCCCCAGACCTTCAACACCTTCTACGCCGACAACCGGGTGGCGGCGATGATCACGACCGGGCGGCTGCCGATCCGGGCCCGCGGGGTGGACAGCGGCCTACCGACCGACGGCCGCGGACGCTACGAGTGGCGCGGCTTCCTCTCCGCCCGCCGCCACCCGCACGGCATCGTGCGCAGCGGGGTCCTGAACAACTGGAACAACAAGCCCGCCCGCGGCTTCCCGGCCGCCGACGACCAGTACGCCTACGGGTCGATACAGCGCGTGGACCTGCTCAATCGCAACACGGCGAAGGTGCGGCGCCACACGCTCGCCACCCTCACCGGCGCGATGAACGCCGCCGCCACCCAGGACGTGCGCGACGTCCTGCTCCTCCCGACCCTCTCGAAGGTGCTGCGCAGCGGTCGGGCCCCGACCGCCCGCGCGATGCGGATGCTCGAGCTGCTCGAGGCCTGGCGCCGCCACGGCGCGAGCCGGCTCGACCGGAACCTCGACGGCCTGATCGACGATCCGGGCGCCGCGATCATGGACGCGGCCTGGCCGCGGCTGGCGGACGCCGCGATCGGCGCGCGCCTCGGCCCGCGGCTGACGACCGAGCTCGGCCAGCGGCTCATGGGGCCATTCGACCTGCCGCCGGGGGGCCAGTTCTCGGGCTGGCACATCTACATGGACAAGGACCTGCGCACGCTGCTCGGCGAGCGGGTGCGCGGCAGGTTCCGCAACCGCTACTGCGGGCGCGGTCGCCTCTCGCGTTGCCGGCACGACCTGTGGGCGGCGATCGAGGCCGCCGGCGCGCAGCTCGCGTCGGCCCAGGGGCCCGACCCGCAGCGCTGGCGCGCCGACGCCCGCGGCGAGCGGATCACCTTCATCCCCGGGGGACTGCTCCCCTACACGATGCGCTACACCAATCGGCCGAGCGGCATCCAGCAGGTCGTCTCGTTTCGGGGGCACCGCCGCAGGTAGGGCCGCGCGCGGCGCCGGCGTGAGGCGCCCTCAGCGGCAGGTCCCGCGGTCGGTCTTGACGCAGCCCTCGTAGCGGCGGGCGCTTCCGCGGTAGGCGGCGAGCGCGGGCCGCGGGGTGACGACGCCGTCCCGGTAGCGCACCAGCCCGGCGAAGTCGAAGTCCGACCCCGGCCCGTAGCTCGACGCCCAGTCGTACCAGTAGACCGAGCGGATCAGCAGCCGGCGCCGATTGCGGGCGAACAGCCGGTAGGCCTCGGAGAGCCGCCGGGCCATGCCCGCGCTGGTGGTCTGCAGGAAGCGCAGGTTGGGCAACACGCTGCTCAGGGGCTGGCCCTTGGACGCCGGCCAGGTGACCTCGGTGACGTCGATCGGCTTGCGCGAGTCGTGGAAGCGGCTCATCGTCCGGCGCACGAGCTGCACAACCCTGACCGACAGCCGCGGGGTCGACGCGAACGGGTTCAGCGCGACCACGTCGAAATAGCGCCGGATGTGACCGCTGCGGTAGAGCGGGATCAGGTCGAGCCATGACTTCGACGGCAGCGCGGCCAGCACGACCTTGGCGCCGCGGTCGGCCCGCTTGATCGTCCGGTAGGAGGCCCGCAGCAGCGCTCCGTAGCCGACGACGTTGCCCCGAGGACCGCTGCGGACGTTCCAGTAGGTCCTCACGGTGGGCTCGTTCCACACCTGCCACTCGCGGATCGGCACCCGCGGCAGCCCCGGGTTGGCCGCCCAGAAGCTCCCGCGCGGGCCGTAGCGGCGCACTAGCGCGCGCAGGTAGGCCGCGTACTCCCACGGGTTGCGCGGCGGTGAGATGCCCGGGTTGTCGTTGAGCGCCGCCCAGCGGGGGGCGTAGATCACCACCGGAAGCACTCGCAGGCGATGGGCCGCGGCGAGACCGACCAGCTGGTCGGTCTGGGTGAAGTTGACCGGGCCGGGCACCGGCTGGGCCCCCGCCCACGGAAATACCGCCCGCACCGACTCCGCTCCGCTCCTCGCCATCCGCGCGAACTCGGTGTCCTGGACCGCCCTCGGCGCGACGCTTATCGCCCCGTCGTACATCACCCCGTAGAACCCGACCGGGACGCGGCGCGGGGCGGCGCCGGCGGCCGGGGTCAGCGAGAGGCCGACCGCTCCGGCGACGGCGAGGGCCGTGAGCGTACGAACGAGGCGCACTGCCACCTGATACCGCGACTCCGGCCGAGGTTGCGCCCTCACCGCCCGTAACGCGCGGTGAACCGGCCCTGCGAGACTGCGGCCCCCCGGATCGCCGAGAGCACCCGGTCGGCCGCCGCGCGGCGGTCGGCGAGGATCCGGCGCGAGAGGGCGTACACGGCGAAGACGTAGCGGTGCGGCCGGGCGCCGCTCGGCGGGCACGGGCCCCCGTAGCCCGACTTTCCGAAGCTGTTGCGGGTCGCGAGGGCACCGGGTGGCACCCGGCCGGCGGCGAGCGACCGGGTGTCGGGCGGAAGATGCACTAGAACCCAGTGCACGAAGGTGCCGCCCGGAGCGTCCGGGTCCTCGAGCACCAGCGCCAGCTCCCGGGCACGGGCGGGCACGCCGCCGATGCGCAGGGGCGGCGAGAGGTCTGCGCCGTCGCACGTGAAACGCAGCGGGATGCGACCGCCGGCGGGGAAGGCGGGGCTGGACAGCCGCAGTCCGGACGGCGCCGCCGGCAGGGAGCTACTGGTCTTCTGGCCGCCGCCGCCGCAGCCGGCCGCGAGGAGCCCGAGGAGCAGCAGCGGCACGGTCGCCCGGGCGATCATGGCGGCGCCGAAGTATGGCGTCCACCGAGGGGGTCGGGCGTCACCCGGACCGCCGCTTGGACGAAAGCTATGAACTGTGATTCACTCTTTTCGTGCCCTACCGCCCCACTCCGAGGACCGAGGCCCGGCGGGCGGCCACCCGCGAGCGGATCCTCCGCGCCGCCCTCGCCCAGGTGGCCGAGGGCGGATACTCGTCGGCCAGCGTGCACGCCGTCGCCGCCCGCGCGGGCGTGGCCGTGGGGAGCGTCTACCGCCACTTCCCGTCCAAGTCCGAGCTGTTCGCCGAGGTCTTTCGCCGGGCGGCTCAGCGGGAGCTCGACGTCGTCGCGGGCATCGCGGCCACGACCGGGTCGGCGGCGGAGCGGATCGCCGCGGCGGCGGAGGCGTTCTCCCGCCGCGCGCTGGCCGCTCCGGTGCTCGCCTACGCCCAGCTCGCCGAGCCGGTCGATCCCGCTGTGGAGGCGGCGCGGCTCGCGCTCCGGCGGGGCTACCGCGACGTGTTCGCGCGCGTACTGCACGAGGGCATCGCCGCCGGCGAGCTCTCGGAGCACGACGCGCGCACGGTCGCCGCCGCCCTGGTCGGCGCGCTCGGGGAGGCGCTCGTCGGGCCGCTTTCCGCGCCGGCCGGCGCCGCTCCGCGCCGCCGCCACGAGGCGCTGATCGCCACCCTCGTCTCGTTCTGCCTCAACGCCCTACCGCGCAAGGAGGAGTCGCATGCCGTTGCTCGTGCGGACCGATGAGGTCCTGAACCAGCCACCGCCGCCGGCGGGTTGGAACCTGTTCGACGCCGACCTCCCGCTTCGGGAGGCGCTCGACCGCGAGGGCGGCGGCTTCGGGATCGAGCGCGCACGGCATGCCGGCGCCGTGGCCGGCAGCGACGAGGCCCTCGAGCACGCCGAGCGCTGCGAGCGGAACCTCCCTCGGCTGCTGACCCACGACCGCTTCGGCCACCGCATCGACCGGGTGGACCTCGACCCCTCCTGGCACTGGCTGCTGCGAGAGGCGATCGAGCGCGGGATGGCCGGCCTGCCGTGGCGCGAGCCCGGCCCGGGGGCCCATGTCCTACGCGCTTCGCTCTTCTACCTCTGGTCCCAGATCAGCTCGGGAGTGATGTGCCCGGTCTCGATGACCTACGCCGTCGTCCCCGCCCTCCGCGGCGCCCCCGAGCTCGCCGCCGAGTGGGAGCCGCGGCTCACGCTCCCCGACTACGAGAACGGGGCCCTGGCCGGCATGGCGATGACCGAGAAGCAGGGTGGGTCGGACGTCCGCGCCAACACCACTCGGGCCGAGCCGGCCGGCGACGATCTCTACGAGATCACCGGCCACAAGTGGTTCTGCTCCTACCCGCCCTGCGACGTCTTCCTCACCCTCGCCCAGGCCCCCGGCGGGCTCTCCTGCTTCCTCATCGAGGGACGCGACCCCGGCTTCCGCCTCCAGCGACTCAAGGACAAGCTCGGCACGCGCTCGCTTCCCTCGGCCGAGGTGGAGTTCCACGGCGTTCGCGGCCGGCTGGTCGGCGACGAGGGCCGCGGAGTCCCGGCCATCATCAGGATGGTCAACCACACGAGGCTGGACTGCCTCATCGGCTCGGCGGCGAGCATGCGCTACGGGGTTGCCCGGGCCGTCCACCACGCCCGTCACCGCGCCGCCTTCGGCAAGCTCCTGGTCGAGCAGCCGGCCATGGCGAACGTGCTGGCCGATCTCGCGCTCGAGTCCGAGGCGGCCACGGCGGCGGCGATGCGGGTGGCCCGCGCGTACGACGAGCAGGACGCCCCGTTCCGGCGGATCGCCACGGCGATCATGAAGTACTGGGTCTGCAAGCGGGCGGCGCCGCACGCGACCGAGGCGCTCGAGTGCCTGGGCGGGAACGGCTACGTCGAGGAGTCGGGCATGCCCCGGCTCTACCGCGACGCCCCGCTCAACTCGATCTGGGAGGGCACGGGCAACGTGTCGGCGCTCGACGTGCTGCGGGGCATGGCCAAGGAGCCCGAGGCGCTGCCCGCGTTCCTCGCCGAATGCGAGCTGGCCCGGGGCGGCGATCGGCGCCTCGACGAGCACCTCGACCGCACTCGCGAGCGGATCGCCTCGCTCACAAACGGTGCGGACCCGCAGTGGCTCGCCCGCCGGGTGGTGGAGGAGCTGGGCGTCGCGCTGCAGGCGAGCCTGCTGGTCCGCCACGCCCCGGCCGCGGTGGCCGACGCCTTCTGCGCCGGCCGGCTAGGCGACGGCGGCCGTGCGTTCGGGACGCTTCCCGGCGGGGTCGACGCCGAGCCGATCCTCGAGCGCGCGCTCGCCTCGTGAGCGGGCTCGAGACGCTGACCTACGAGGTCACCGGCCGGGTCGCGCGGATAACCCTGAACCGCCCGGAGCGCGGCAACGGCATCACGCCGGCGATGCCGGGCGAGCTGGCGGCGTGCGTGGAACGCGCGAACCTCGACCCCGCCGTGCACGCGATCGCGCTGGCCGGGAACGGCGCCGGCTTCTGCGGAGGCTACGACCTGGTGGAGCTCGCCGAGGGCGCCGGCCGGGAGCGCACGGGCGATGCACCGCCCGGCTCGCCGCTCGACCCCGAGGTTCAGGCCCGAAACCACGACCCGGCCCGGCCCTGGGACCCGGTCGTGGACTACCAGATGATGAGCCGCAACGTGAGGGGATTCATGAGCCTGTTCCACTCGGAGAAGCCGGTGGTCTGCAAGGTGCACGGCTTCTGCGTCGCCGGAGGGACCGACATGGCGCTGTGCGCGGATCTCCTGGTCACCGCCTCAGACGCGCGGATCGGGTACCCGCCGGCCTGGGTCTGGGGGGTTCCGACCACCGCCCTGTGGGCGCACCGGGTGGGTCCCGAGCGGACCAAGCGGCTGCTCTTCACGGGCGATCTGATCAGCGGAGCGGAGGCCCACGAGTGGGGACTGGCGATCGACGCGCCCGCCCCCACCGAGCTCGACGCCCGCTTCGAGGCGCTCCTCGAGCGCGTCGCCCTGACGCCGGTCAACCAGCTCGTGATGATGAAGCTGCTCGTGAACCAGGCGCTCTACGCCCAAGGTCTCCACGCGACCCAGCTGCTCGGCACGCTGCTCGACGGCGTGGCCCGCCACACCCCGGAGGGGTACGCCTTCCAGCGCCGGGCGGCCCAGGCGGGCTGGCGCGAGGCGGTACGAGAGCGCGACGAGCCCTACGGGTAGCGGACGCCTTCTGCGCCGGGCGCCCGGGCGACGGCGGCCGTGCGGGCAGGCACGCGGACGCGGTCACGGTCGCGGGGCCGATCGGGCCCCGCGACCGAAGGGAGATCATCCCTAGTGGGTGGACGCGCGTAGCGCGGCTTGTGCGAGCGCTAGGTGCTGGCGCAGCACCGGCAGGTCGTCCCTCGCGAGCCGCTTGACCGTGCGGTTGCAGCCCAGCTTGACCTCGTCCTGCGCCTCCTTGATGTCCTGCCTGTGGTCCTGGACCTCGAGGTCCGAGTACCAGCGGTTGAACTTGGCGCCGGAGAAGGTGGCGACGACCCGCAGCTCCCAGCGCTGGGTTGGAGACGGGGAGCCGGGCACCTTGATCCCGAGCCTGTGG